>JBJFHV010000285.1:0-9948 GCA_051894015.1 Acutalibacteraceae bacterium
AAATCGCCGCCGTCGAATGTGCCATACCGAAAGCATTGCTGTGCGCCGAGCCGTTCCGACAAGGCGGATAATCAGCTTGAGAATTGATTTATCGGGAACAAGATAAGCGTCCTTGCCCTTGCCCGAGCCTTTACCGGAGCCACCGGTGAAATCAACTTTAATCGGTTCCATTTATACAACTCCTTAAATTTAGTCTCTTTATTATACAGGAACAAGAGAAAAAAAGCAACATAAGATTTTATTAAGTTTTTTGCATTTTTCGGCCAATTATTGGTTTTGCTCGTCAAGGCTCAGGAAGAACGACGGGATAAAGTCGTCGATAAAAGCGTCCGCCTCGGGAAGTGAGAGCTTGGCAATGGCTTCTCTTGTCGATTTGAACGCCGAATCAAATTCACGGTTGCCGGCGTTTTGTTCTTCAATGCACTTGATGAGGGCGGAAATTTTATCCGCCGCTTTCACGATTTTCCAAAGATATTCGTCCTCCTCTTTCGGGAAAAAGCAGTCTTCATAATACGGCTTCATGTCCCCGGGAAGCATCGACAACAGCTTTTCGCAGGCAAGCGTCTCGACTTGATGAAATTCATTTCGCATGGCACTGCTGTGATATTTGACGGGGGTCGGCATATCGCCGGTAATAATTTCGGGCATATCGTGGTACAGCCCGAACAGTGCCGCCCGTTCCGCATTGACGTTTCCGCCGAAGCGGACGTTTTTGATGACGGCGATGGCGTGAGCAATGGCGGCGACATCGTTGCTGTGCTCGCTGATGTTTTCGCTCTGGGTGTTTCGCATCAGTGCCCAGCGGTTGATATATTTCATTCTTGAATGCATGGCGAAAAAATGATTCTTTTCCATAAAAATTCCTTTTCTTTCGTTTTTTGTTGGCGATACGATTGTAACACAGATTGACCTTTTCATCAATACTTCGCAGTACAGAAAAAGGGCCTTGTTTTTCTATCCTGTTGTGATAGAATGAATCATATACCAAAAACGACAGAAGGGAACAGAAAACCAATGAAAACGGTTGTACCCGATTATTATCCGGACTTTCAGTGCAAGGCCGGCAGATGCCGGCACACCTGCTGTGCCGGATGGGAGATTGATATTGACGAGGAAACATACGAATTTTATAAAAGGATCGGCGGCGACTTCGGGAAAAGACTTTCCGCATCGGTTTCAACTGACGGCACTCCTCACTTTATTCTTCAGGGGGAAGACGAACGCTGTCCGATGCTGAATGCCGACGGGCTTTGCGATCTGATCATCGAATACGGCGAAGAGGCGCTTTGTCAGATATGCGCCGACCATCCGAGATTCATCAACGACTACCCGGACCGCACCGAAATCGGACTCGGGCTATGCTGTGAAGCGGCCGGAGAGCTGATACTCGGCAAAAGGGACAAGGTCAGGCTCATGATTCTTTCGGACGACGGAAATGCCGAACCGATATCAGAACGGAACAGAAGCATTTTTGAACTGAGGAACAATTTAATCGGAATTTTGCAGGACAGGCGATTCTCGACGAGGGAGAGAATGAGGAAAGTGCTTGCTGTTTGCGAAACCGAGGACAACAGAAGCCTGAAACAGCTTGTTGACATATTTTTGAGGCTTGAACGGCTTGACGAAACGTGGACGGACAAGCTTACCGGTCTTGATGAAGCCGATTTGCAATTGCTCAGCAACACAGACGAGCATGAGCAGACCATACTCGAGCAGTTTGCGGTCTATCTTGCGTTTCGTTACAGCCCTTGTCTGGGAAGTGAAAAAGCCGTGCTTGCGCTCAGCGGAACTTTTCGGATTTTTGAAGCTCTTTGCGCGAAGAAAAAAAGAAACAGCGGAACGATTACGCTCGCGACGGCGGTCGAGAATGCGAGACTTTTATCAAGCGAAGTCGAATACTCAGACGAAAATATTGAGTGTTTATTTCGATGAGGATATTCTGCTATGAAATTATAACCGTTCAAGCTTGCCGTTCAGAGCAAAAAAACCGACCGCTTCAACAAAAAATCTTTTAACGTTTTGTTTTGAAGCAGTTGAAAATGCCAAATTAAAGGAATAAAATTAGCACATCGGAAAAGAATAGGGGAGTGCAGGGGAAAACCGAAATGACCCTGAAGCGGTTCAGGGTCATGTATTTTTTATTTGTTTTCTGTTTTTCATAACCCGTTGCAGCCGGATAAGAGCAGGAGATTTTTTGCTTTTGTCCGGCTGCAGCTCTATTATAATCAATTTTGGGAAAGAAACAGCAAAACCGGAAACAGGATAAAATATATTTTTAGAAAAGACTTGATTTTTTCTTTTGTCTTATGTATAATATCAAAGCACGATTGATACGGAGAGTTGTCCGAGCTGGTCGAAGGAGCACGATTGGAAATCGTGTAAGTCGCAACAACGGCTTCGTGGGTTCGAATCCCATGCTCTCCGCCATGAATGAATAAGGGTTTTCAAGCGATTGAAAGCCCTTGTTTTTTTTGTTTTTAGCCCGAAAATAACGAACAATCCATTAGTAACATAAAATGAAAGGATTGATCGTATGACAGAGCTGAAAAGGGCATACATGAGCGTTGACGACATTGAAAGAGAGTTTCTTCCGATGTCGAAGAAGAAAATCAGGGAATTTATCGTCAACAACCTCAGATACACCAAAATAGGCGGAAGAATCTATGTTCCGAGGAAAGAGCTTGAAACATGGTAAGCAACAACATAACTGAGGCATGGGCTAAGCCATGAAATCTATATTATTTCAATGCAAAAAACAGAGAAGCCCCGAAGAACTTCTCTGTTTTTTCTTTGTCATGCCTTGACAGATTACCGCTATCGTGTTTTGTATTTAACAGGAAGGAGAATGCATGGATATGTCTCAAAGAAAGAAGCGGATTCGTCCCAAATTAATTCCATTATATAAGGAATCCGGCATGAACCTTAAATGTGATACTCAAAAAAGGCTTTTAAACCAGTTGATTATCTTTCTGAAAAACGCGGCAAGCTTTGCAAAGAAGCTTGTGCTGATAGTAGCTCCGCAGTTATCGCAGCTATTGTCGCCGTCACTGTCAACATGATCTGTTTTAGCAATGGTTTCAGTGACGGTATCACCGCAAACAACACAGGTGTAAGTCTTTACGCCTTCCTCTGTGCAGGTGGCAGGCTTTGTAACCTTTCCGCCGTCATAGGTGTGACCGGTTGCAGGGATTGCCTCGGTTTTAGCTTCGCCGCCGACAGAACAGGTATAAGTTATAACGCCTTCAGCCGTACAGGTTGCTTCTTTGGTAACAACGCCGCTGTCCCAATTGTGGTCAAGCTTTGCGACTTCCTCGGTATACGAAGAGCTGCAACGTGAACAGGTGTAGGTTCTGATACCGGTGCTCGAGCAAGTCGGTTCGGTAGTAACAACACCGTCGTCGTAATCATGACCGAGAGCTTCAATCGGTTCACAGCCGGAAATGATCTTTCCGCAGTCTGCGCATTGAACGCCGGCGGCTGTACCTGCTTCGGTGCAGGTGGCGGGTACCGCAGGAACCTCTTGCGTGTTTGTGTGTTCGCACTCGGCAAAGTAAGGAAGTAAACCGGCTTCTCTTACAAGGCCCAGAGCCGCAGGAACGAGATCCTGCTTCACGCTGTTCAGACTTCTCATACAATTAGCGGCAATGACTGTGTCGTTTGCAGAGGAAGTGAAGGTTTCCTGAACGGTTTCGCAATCGGTATAGCTGTCAGCGACAACTGTACCCGGTAAGATTGCGTCAACGCAGTATTCAGAAGCATTGATCAAAGCCTTGTTGACCGAGCAGTTACCTGCAATTTCATCTTCTTTAACTTCAAAGAGTCTGAGAAGACCGTCAAAGTCGCCTGCAAGGCCGTCTGTAAAGATCATGTCGTAAAGCTTTGCAAAGTCAACCGAATAAAGCTCGTTGTCGCTTGCATTTGAAAGCAGGCAACTCATTGGAAGCACTGCGTTTGCAAGATAGCTGAGTTTATCAAGAACCGCTGCGTCTTGCGGTATATCATCGGCAACAAGAACAATACCTTTTGTCAACTCAATCAGTCTGTCGGTAAGAGCCGTGAGCTTTTCCTCCCAGATTCCGGCAGCTTGGGCACCGAGAGAGAAAGTGATGACCGGAGATGCCATATCGAGCTTCGCAAATGCGTCGGCGAGCTTTTCATTTACGGCGGCAACCGCTTTATCGGAAACATAATCCGCCGTGAAGCAGACAAGGTCAACAACCTTTGTCATAATAATGTTTTTGGCGTTTTCCGCTTCGCCGTTGAGAGCGGAAACATCATCTTTTGTATAGCTGTAACTGAAGTCAGCAAATACGCCCTCTGTCTGAGCATTCAGCTTGTCAACAACCTTGCCGAGCACATAATCCGTAACGCCGATTGCCATAGCGTCAAGCGTATCAAGATCCTCAACAATCAGATGCAGGTCATAAAGAACGCCGCTGTTATCTTTAACAAGCATATCACAGCCCATTCTGATGCCGCAGACATACAGATTCTCTACGTCTGAGAAGTCCATGTTGTAAAGCATGGAGGCATTGAAGCCATGCTCAGAGGCAAACGCCGAACCGAAATCAACGGTTTCGGCAAAAGCGGCAAATTGATTTTCGTCCATAAACTGCTTTGCCAAGGTAAGAAGTCCGTTGACGTTATCGCAAAGCTTTTTCATGTTGTCGGTGAAGTTCTCGTTTCCTCCTTCTGTGAGAGCAAGAGATTCATAACCCTCTTCTGAAAGAACGGTTTTCAGGAAATCGCAAAGAACTCTGTTAACCTGACCGACTGCACCGTTGTACGCGTCATAGTATTTCGCAAAATCAAGAACGTCATAGTTTACGTCAAAATCGGTATTGACAAAGTTCATCAGATCCGTAACGGAGGAGAGACCGTCCGTCGAGCCGCTGAGGTTGTCAACGACAATAGTCGCAACAGGGTTCGTAAGAATACTATCTATCTGCTGGTCAATGATGGACTCAATCGTTGATTGAAGTGTGGAAGCCAAACCTGTGTAAGTGATGTCATAATACGGAACGGCTGTCACTTCACAGATAAACTCATCATCCGTTGCATAACCCTTATAGGAAAGCGACACGGTTATGGAATTGATTGTAATCGAATTTGTACCGATGGGAATGGAAGCAACGGCTGAATCTGCCGCCTCCTGTGCAGAGGGAAGGACCTGTTCGGCAATCACCTGATTGGCATAAGCTTCAAGCTCTGCAAAGGTGACCTCGAGTGACTGAATTGTTGTTTCGCCCTGCTTGACGGTCATCTTAAATTCGTCCTGCATATCGGTTCCTTCGGTGCTTGCAATGATATTCGCAAACTCTTCGGGCACGGTATCGCCTGCAATGTATTCTTCAGCCTGAGTGCCCGCAAGATAGGATGAATATGCCGTATAAATCTGGGGCGCATAAGCGCTTTCATCTGTCGTAGTCGGCGTGTAGGTACCGATAACGGTCTGGCTGTCACCGATTTCTACCGTCGGGGGATCAAAGTTCAGGAAGGATTCGCCCCATGAGACAGCGCTCACCGAAACGACATCTTCTTCGTTTATCGTAAACAGATAGTAGCTGCCGTCAGCCGCCTGATAGTATACATTTTCGCCTGCCAGCTCATAGAGCGCCGGAATGTCGGCATATACACTCTTAAACTCACTTACGAGCGCATCATCATTGACTGCGGCGCCTATGGTTGCCGTGAAACCGAAAGCAGATTTCAGAATAACACGGACAATGTTGTCCATGAAGAATGTATAATAGGTATCAATCTTCACTTGATTGTCGCTTTGAAGAAGACCGATGAAGTTCTTGACAAGCGTATAAATGTCGGTTGTTCTTAAATCATAATCCTTCAGAACCGTTGCAACAGCTTCTTCGGAAAGAAGTCCTGCGTCGCTGAACACGCCGGTTATCCATTCAAGAATCCCGTTGTTTATTACATCGTCAACGGTTTCGCCGTCCTTTACGGTGTAGTTCATTTCTCTTGCAATTTCGTTCTTAAACTTCTCCTGAATGTTATTTCCGATCAGGTAATTTTCATAGAACAATCTGATTTCGTCATCGGCGTCAAGCGTTTCGATATATTCGCCGACCTTACCGAAATCAAAGGTCTGACCCTCTTCCCATGAAAAAACCTTGCCGAAGGTGTCGGCGTTGTCGGCCACGAACTGAATGACACCGTAAATGAAATTAATGTCTCCGTTCTCTCTTGAAAGTCCGTCCAAAGCGGACACGTCCAGGTTTTCGAAATCTCCTCCGAGCTGTTGAATATAGCCCGAATAATTCAAAATACCGTCAAGACTTGTGATGTTAAGCTCAACGGGAATTTCAACACCTTCAAATACCTCCACATTAAAGGAATTGAAATCCGATGTTTTTTCGGCAATCTTCCGGTCAACCCAGTCGAGTATGATTCCCGCAATCTGGTCAAGATTGAGACTGTCGATGGTTTCCTTGTCATTTGCCTGAACCTTAGCCCTGTCGTATTCCGCATAAGCGGAAGCTTGATCATAGCAAAAAGCAGGAATTGCCATAACCATTACCATAGCAAGTGACAAAATAATACTTAAGACTTTTTTGGATGCTTTCATGGTATACCTCCTGATTCAAATATTTACTTTTCAGGCATGCCGTATTTTTACGGTAATGCCCTGAAAAGCATATAAAAGTGCCGCTGCTTTTCCGCACTTTTACATCAGTAATGTAACACCATGTAAATAAAAAAACAAGCAACAATTTCCAATTATCAGTTATTTTTGTTACTGATATTTAGAAATTGTTGCATTAATTATTGACCTGTGGAAAATAAGCTTTCTCGAGATGCCTGAATATAATCAAAGAATACATGAAAACTGTTTTTAGGATACTTCAAATAACAACCCGACAGAATAGATGAAATATACAGCATGTATTTTTCTTTTTCTTCAGGGCTCATGGCTTTTACATAATCTTTTTCGTTATACAAACGATTGATCTCATTCATTAGCCTTATGCTGTAATCACAAATAAATTGACTGTGAATAAGAGCTTGAATCAGCTGAACCGTAGTGTCGTTTTTCTTCATATCAAAGGCGACCTCTTTTGCCGATACCGCTCTGTTTTCCAAGGCTTTTTCAAACCACTGAACATTATCGCAAACACTGCGGACGGCAAAATTGATTTCGCTTTCGATAAAGTCTTCTATGTTCTGATATCTTCTGTAAAAGGTTGTTTTTGATATTTCAGCCCGGTCTGTCAGCTGCTGGACGGTGGGTATATAATAACCGTCTTCACGGAGAAATTCACTGAAAGCCTTGTGCAAAGCCTTATCCGTTTTCATAATACTTTTATTTTTCGATTTTTCCGTCATAGTTTTTCCACTCGATTCCGTAATGCTTGAAAATCTCAACGGAATACTCGATAAGAGGCTGCGTAAACGTATCAGTCAGTATATTTCCGTTGTTGACAAAATTGAAAATAAAATACAGCAGTGCCGTATAGCCGAAAATATCAATAAAATTAAAATCATTCTTTCCGTCGGGATTAAACAAAGCTTTTCCTTTTTCAATCAGAATTTTGATAAGGTCCAACATAAATTCATAGTTTCCGTTTCTGTCGGAAAAGGTAAGAAAAGTGTCTTTTAATGAAAGCGCTCCGATCAGAAAAGAAAACATCTCTTCCTGAGAAGCTTCGGAATTTACACTGAAGCAGTCAAGTCCGAATTCTTCAAGCTTGCGAAGCAGTTCATGGGGTGCTTTTTCAACCATATCATAAACATCTTCAAAATTCCGGTAAAAGGTTGAACGGTTGATTCCTGCCTTTTCGCAAATTTCGGAAACGCTGATTTTTCGATAGCTTTTTTCTTTCATCAGCTCAGCGGCGGCATATATGATTTTATCTCTTGACGGATTCATGCTTCCCCTCTTTTGCTCTTTTAACAATCAGCTTTCACTGTGATTGAATTTCACGGTTGCATTTTCTCTCATAAGAAATTCTGAGAGTCTGAAAATTGTACTGATAAAATTTTATCATTCGCTTAACGGTTTGTCAACCGAGATTATATCGCTCGGTTTCACAGTTGCATAAAGACTTTATCTTAATTCGATGCAATGGCAGCAAGTTTTAACATTCTGAATCATACTCAATACTGAAGAAATCAACACAAAAGAGTCAGATTTAAAACAGAGAAGTCCGGAAAAGGCTTTTCTTTTTTTCTTTGTATTATTTTTGCGCGGTAAAAATCGTCAAAAAAGGGTCACAGCCTTTCACCGTGACCCTCTTTCTGAACTCACTCATTTTTTGACAAGTTCATTTTACCCCGTGCTTCCGTCGCCCGGCACCTCGTATGTAAGCGCCCTTTCGGAGTCGCAAACGCCTTTGGTTGTCGGGTCAACGAGTACGCCGATTGTGGTCAGTGCTGAGATGATCGCCGTAACCGCGTTCACGAGCGTGTCCTCGGAGATTGTCGGCACAACGCCGAAGAGGCCGAGAATCGTGTAAATGAGAGCGATCATTGCCGGAATCACCGTCAGCCAGAATACGGGATTTTTCAGTCGTACTTTCCAGTTGATTTTCATATTGTATCACCTCCTCATTCTACAATATGCCAATCCTCGGCAAGCATATCCCCTGTGACGCAAGCAAACCAAGCTGTCATGTTAAAGCTTTGCACAAAATTCAACGGTTTGCCTGTTGAAATCCGTCCGATATCGCCGGTTTTAATGTCCCTTTTAGCTTGCGATACAATAATAATAAAAATATTTTTGAAAAACAGGTGCAATTTTCTCAATTATATGTTAAAATAAAATGATTACTTTATACGAGGTGACATTATGGGCTTTTTAAAAAAGCTTTTCGGTGATTATTCAACCAAAGAAATCAAGCGTGTTCAGCCGCTTGTCAACAAGGTTTTAAGCTACGACGAGGAATATGCAAAGCTTTCCGATTCAGAGCTTCGTGCAAAAACCGATGAATTCAAAAAACGAATTGCAGACGGTGAAACGCTCGATGATCTTCTTCCCGAAGCGTTTGCGGTCTGCCGTGAAGCCAGCTGGCGCGTGCTCAATATGAAGCATTTCCCCGTTCAGATCGAGGGCGGTATCATTTTGCATCAGGGCAGAATCGCCGAAATGAAAACCGGTGAAGGTAAAACGCTCGTTGCGACGCTTCCTGCTTATCTCAACGCGCTTTCCGGCAAAGGTGTGCACATCGTTACCGTCAACGACTATCTTGCCCGCCGCGACAGCGAATGGATGGGTAAGGTTTACCGCTTTTTGGGTCTTACGGTCGGTCTTGTCGTCAACGGACTCGAAACCGCTGAAAGACGTGCCGCTTACGCCGCAGACATCACCTACGGCACAAACAACGAGATGGGCTTTGACTATCTTCGTGACAACATGGTGCTTTATATCGAAGACAAGGTTCAAAGAGGACATAACTTCGCCATCGTCGACGAGGTGGACTCCATTTTGATCGATGAAGCGAGAACACCGCTTATCATTTCCGGTATGGGCGAGCAGTCGAGCCAGCTTTACTCTCTTGCCAACGATTTTGTAAGACGGCTTAAGTGTCTGCGGATTGCCGAAACCGACCCGAAGATGAACCTTGAGGACATCGCCGAGGAAAACGGTGCGGATTACATCGTCGACGAAAAGGCCAAAACCGCAACGCTTACCAAATCCGGTATCGCCAAGGCGGAAAAGGCTTTCGGTGTCGAAAACCTCAGCGATCCCGAAAATCTTACCCTTTCCCATCATATCAATATCGCCATCCGTGCCCACGGCGTGATGAAGCGTGACACCGACTACGTTGTCAAAGACGGTCAGGTGCTGATCGTTGACGAGTTCACCGGCCGTATCATGCTCGGCAGACGCTACAACGACGGCCTGCATCAGGCAATTGAAGCCAAAGAGGGCGTCAAGATCGCAAAGGAAAACAAGACCCTTGCCACGATCACGCTTCAGAACGACTGCCGTCT
>JBJFHV010000286.1:0-2052 GCA_051894015.1 Acutalibacteraceae bacterium
TTTGATCATCGGATATGAGATATATGAGATCATAAAAGATCACAGGAATAAAAAGGTTGAACAAAATGCCTGATGCCTATATTTACTCCGTTTCATCGTCTTATGCCGGTGAACGAATTGACAAAGTAATATGCGCTTTGAATACGGAAATGACGCGTTCCGGCGTTCAGAAGCTGATTGAAAAAAACGCAGTTTCCGTCAACGGTTCGCCCGTGACGAAGAATTATAAGGTCAGAGCGGACGACAAAATTAGTCTTGTTCTCCCGAAAGCGGCTGAGCTTAACGTCTGTGCCGAAAATATCCCGTTGGACATTCGATATGAGGACAATGATCTTTTGGTTGTCAATAAACCGAAGGGAATGGTTGTTCATCCTGCCGCCGGGAACTATGACGGAACATTGGTCAACGCGCTTTTGTACCATTGTAGAGACAGTCTTTCCGGCATTAACGGTGTTATCCGTCCCGGAATCGTTCATCGTATTGATAAAGATACAAGCGGACTGCTGATTGTTGCCAAAAACGATTTTGCCCATATCTCTCTTGCCGAACAGATTAAAGCTCATTCGTTTGAAAGAGAATATCAGACGGTCGTATACGGCGGATTTTCTGTGGAAGACGGAACCGTTGACGCACCGATCGGCCGCCACAGTGTTGACCGGAAAAAGATGACTGTAACCGAAAAAAATTCAAAATATGCCGTCACGCATTATCATGTTGTCAGACGGTACAACGGGTTTACGCATTGCAGGGTTCGGCTCGAAACGGGACGCACACACCAGATCAGAGTACACATGGCCTATATCGGTCACCCTGTTGCGGGGGATCCGGTTTACGGACCGAAAAAGGTTATTACAAGCCTGAACGGTCAATGCTTACACGCAGGACTGATCGGCTTTAAGCATCCGCGAAGCGGAAAATATATTGAAATTGAAAGTGAGCTGCCTTCTTACTTTACCGATTTTTTGAGGAGCTTGAAACCTTATGATTAACAACAAACTATCACTGTCGGATTGGCTGATTGCCTCGGACATTGACGGAACACTCAACAATAAAGCCAGAAAACTTCCCAAACGAAATTATGATGCCATTCAGAAATTTGTCCACGAATATTCGGGCAATTTTATTCTTTCATCAGGCCGTTCCATTGAGGCGATGAGAAAGCATGTTGAAAAGCTGAATCTGACGAATGGCTATGCCGTGTTCATCAACGGTGCCGGTGTATATAATTACACGAAAGAGGAAATCGTATGGCTCAGTCCCATAAATAAACGAATTGCTGACATAATAAAGAATACAGCGAAAAAATTCACTTCCGTCAAACTTCAGATCGTCACGCCTGATGCCGTTCATCTTGTAAAGCCCGATATACCGGCATATATTCTTGCCGTTTCGAGTAAACTGAAAAGAATCACCTATAAATCCGTCGACGAAATCCGGGAAGGACAGTGGTGTAAGGCTATTTTTACCGGTCTTCCGCCGATTGTTGATAAGGTGGAAAAATATGTGACCGAAGTAAACGGAGATCCGACGAATCTGATGAGAACCTCGCCGTTCAGCTTTGAAATCGTCAACGAAAACACCAATAAAGGCGTTGCCGTGCTCAAGGTAGCCGAAATTCTGGGAGTAGACAAATCCAAAACTGCCGCAATCGGTGACTATTTCAACGATTATCAGATGCTCAAAAGTGTTGCGGTTCCGGCTTGCTGCGGTCAGGCACCGCAAGGCATGAAAGACATTGCGAAGCTTGTCACATGTCACTGTAACAAGGGTGCTGTTGCGGATTTAATTGAATATATTATTAAAAACCATGATAACTTATAAAGGAGGAATTACATGGATACCGTAAAAAAACTTGAACTTCAAAAAATTGCCTGCAAGGTTCGCATGGGCGTTATTGAAGGTACATTCAACGCGAAGTCCGGACACCCGGGCGGCTCACTGTCAATCGCCGACATTTTAACCTATCTTTATTTCAGTGAGATGAAGGTTGATGCAAGCCGTCCCGATTGGGAAGACAGAGATCGTTTTGTTCTTTCAAAAGGACATACTGCT
>JBJFHV010000287.1:0-2045 GCA_051894015.1 Acutalibacteraceae bacterium
CGGCCTCCTCCGTTAAGTGGGAACCCGAATCGAACGGCAAGAGAATGATCGACTGGCTCAACAACATGGGCGACTGGAACATCTCCCGTAAGCGTTATTACGGTATGCCGCTTCCGTTTTATGTCTGTCCCGACTGCGGCAACGTCCACGTTGTCGGAAGCAAAGAGGAACTCAAGAAGCTTGCCGTTGACCCGTCCAAGGTTGACGCACTTCCCGAGCTTCACAGACCGTGGATTGACGAAATCAAAATCAAGTGCCCGAAGTGCGGCAGTGAAGTCGAGCGTATCAGCGAAATCGGCGACGTCTGGCTTGACGCCGGTATCGTTCCGTTCTCGACCACGGGCTACTTCACCGACAAAGAAGAATGGAGAAAGAACTACCCGGCCGAATGGGTCGTTGAAATGCGTGAGCAGGTTCGCCTCTGGTTCTATTCGATGCTGTTCATGAGCACCGTGCTGGAGGACAGAGCCCCGTATGAAAGAGTTCTGTGCCACAGCAGTGTTGTTGCCGAGGACGGCTCGAAGTTCTCGAAAACAGGCTTCATGATCCGCTTTGACGAAGCCGCCGAAAAGATCGGTGCGGACACCGTCCGTTATATGTACGCCGGCGCACCGGTTGCCAACGACGTCCGTTTCGGCTACAACCTCGGCGACGAAGCAAGAAGAAAGCTTCTGTCTTTCTGGAATACTTATACCTTCTTTGAAACCTATGCAAGAATCGACAAGCCGAACTTTGAGGGCTACACCCCCGACAAGAGTGCGATGACCGTCACCGACAAGTGGCTTGTTACAAGAACGAACGAGTTCATCAGAAAAGCAACCGCCCAGATGGACGACTACAAGGCTTACAACGTAATCAAGGATTTCGAAATCTTTATTGACGATATTTCGAACTGGTACATCAGAACCAACCGCCGCCGCTTCTGGAAAACAGGCGACGAAAAGGACAAGATGATTGCGTACTGGACGCTGTTCAACGCCATTAATGCCTGTGTCAAGGTCATGGCGCCGATCATTCCGTTCATGACCGAAAGCATCTGGCAGAATCTGACCCGCCGTGTTCTTCCGTCAAGCGAGCTTTCCGTTCACCTGAGCGACTGGCCCGAGGTGATCCCCGGCTTTGAAGACGACGGCATCATCTCACAGACCGCCGACGCAAGAGACATCATCGCCGTCGCGATGAGACTTCGTAACGAGCATCAGATCAAGGTTCGTCAGCCGCTTTCCAAGCTTTATGTCTGCTCTGACGACGCTGAAATTGAAAAAATCAAGGTGTTTGAAAAGAACATTCTTGACGAGCTGAACATCAAGGAGCTTGTTCCCGTTAAGGATAAGGCGGAGCTTGAAGACAGCTACCTGACCGTCAACTTCCGTGCCGCCGGTGCCGTACTCAAGCAGAACGTCAACAAAATGAAGCAGGCTCTTGAGTCTGCCACAGCCGAAGAAATGGCTGAATACACCGCAAAAGCTCAGAACGGCGAAAAAGTACTTGTCAAAGGATTTGACGAGGCTTACGACCCGGCAATCTTTACCGTGATGTCCAAGACAAAAGAGGGCATCGTTTCCGCCGAATGTCAGAACAAGACCGTTGTTGCACTTGACGTTGTTCTCACGGACGAGCTGATTAAAGAAGGTACCGTCAGAGATGTTGTCCGTCAGTGTCAGCTTGTCAGAAAGGAAGCCGGCTACGAGGTTGAGCAGAGAGTCATCATGGCGATCAGCTCCGACAGCGACTTTGTCCTTGCCACTCTTACCGAAAACAAGGCTTACATGGCTGATGAGCTTCTTGCCGACGAACTTCTTCTCGGAGAAGCGATTGACGGCGCCGACTACACCAAGGAATGCGACGCGGCAGACGCAAAGGTCACAATTGCTGTTAAAAAAGCATAAGTCGTATGGCGGTCGCCGGGCGACTCCAATCCCGGGTGGGTTTATATCAAACTTTTACCCGACTGCCCGAGCAAGGAATAAGTGCTGTATAGATAAGGAAAATGAATGATGAAAGAGCATAAGCTGAATGCAAGATTTTTGATTTGTCTTGTTTTA
>JBJFHV010000288.1:0-9784 GCA_051894015.1 Acutalibacteraceae bacterium
CATTGAAGTTGACCTTCTCAAAGATCCGGGCCTTCACAGAACCCTTCTCGGTGACGGCGTAGGCTCCATGGTCGGTGCATTCTTCGGCGGCTGCCCGAACACCACCTACGGTGAATCCGTTGCCTGCGTTGCCATCACAAGAAACGCTTCGGTTTACACCATCATCACCGCTGCTGTTCTTTCCATGCTGATCGCTTTCTTCTCACCGTTTGTCGCTTTCGTAAACTCCATTCCGAGCTGCGTCATGGGCGGCGTCTGCATGGCTCTTTACGGCTTCATCGCCGTTTCCGGTCTGAAGATGATCAAGGACGTTGATCTGGAAGAAAACCGCAACCTCTTCGTGGTTTCCGTCATCCTCATTGCAGGTATCGGCGGTCTTACCCTTACCTTCGGCAAGATCACCCTTACAGCAGTTGCCTGCGCTCTGATCCTCGGTATCATCACAAACCTCATGCTTTCCAAGGCAAAGCCCGAAAAGGCCGCAGAATAATCAAGCAACAAAGAAATACCAAATCCCTGTCGATTTCCGGCAGGGATTTTTTCACTTGCATGAAGCGTTTAAGCGGTCGCGCCTGAAATTGTTCCGAAAAAACTTCTCTCCCGCAAAATCGGTTTTTCCGTAAAGGTCAGTCGGTCAATCTTACGTGGCGGCAGGCCGGGCGGCTTCGGGAAAGTCTCAGCCAAAGGCGGGACGGCGTCCCGCAAAACCGAAGGTTTTGATTTTCCGTTTGACGCGAAACGGAAAACGGGCGGCTGCGCCGCCCCGGTCCGCCTTGCCGTAGCTTTTTTTCCTGCCTCTGAAAAGCCGTCCCTATCCGCTAAAAACGCAGCAAAAAACCGTCCCGGTAAAAGGACGGCTTTGTTCTTTTATATATCGCTGTAAGAATCAAAATCAGCGTTGTCGTTGTCGCTTTCCTCTTCTTCGGATTCATCACTTTCTGACGTCTCCTCCGGCTCGGCTTGTCTGCGCTGTTTTTTCTCTTTTCTGCGTTTCTTTTTTCTTGATTTCTTTTCGGGTTCCGGTTCTTCTTCCCCGTCATTCGTATCGGCAGGCGGTTCAGATTCCGCTTCCAGCTGCGGTTCTTCGCTTTCATCTGACTCCGGCTTCGCGCTGTTGTCGTCTTCTTCGGCATCGGCATAAGCCTCTTCTTCGGTATCGCCAATATACTTATCTTTATTGCGAAGGACAACCGCTACAAGAAGAATCAGTCCGATCGCTAAAATCAAAAGAATACCGAGCGCCGGAATATAGTAGCGGAAAATAAAGTCAATCACGGTTCCGATGCGGCCGAACGAGCGCTTCACCGTTCCCAGAATGTTGTCTTTATAAATGCTCTGACCGTCAACCATGTATAGCTTATTGCCGGCGTCATCCACCAGCTCTCCGTTCTTCTTGCCGAAGAAGAACGAGCCTGCATTTCTGTCAACGCAAAGAACAAACCGTTCGTCTTCTATTGCGCTTTCGGCTTCGCACACAACAAGATCTCCCGCATTCAGATTTGCGTCCTGAAAAGCGGCAGACGTAGTAACAAAATAGTACTTATCGAAAGCTACGGATCCGGTATTGACTTTTAAAACGAGAACAAGCGACGCCACCGCCGCAGTAGCAGCAATAACAACAGCAAGCAAAAGGCTGCAAAGAGTTCTCAGAACGATCCGGCTCTTATTCTTCTTGGGCTTCGTTTTCTCAGCCGCTTGTTCATCAAGTTGATTAAAGGCGGAATGGAGATTTTCAAAAGACATATCCGCGTCGGTTCCGTTTTGCGTCTCTTCCGGCAGCGGTTCGGCGTTTTTCATCAGATAGTCCGCATGATTATAATCCACTTCGGGAAGCGGCAAGGGCTCGCTTCTGTCGGGGATAACGGGCGGCTGCTGTGTAACCGTTTCGTCGGCTTTCTCCCTGCGGCGCTTACGGTTTTTCTTTTTCAGATGTCCGCCCGAGGGTCTTGCCGAAAACTCCTCATCGTCTTCATATTGGTCGGTCATGACCTTCATATAATTATCAAGAAGCTCGCTTCTTTCGTCGTTGATCGGTTCAGGCTCAACAGCCGTCGGTTTTTTCACCATCGGCTGCGAAGAAAGTGGCGTACGCTCCGGCTTCATTCGCTCAGCAGGCGCTTCGGGGGCATATTCCCGGTTCAGATGACGGATAAAATCGTCAACCGCTCCGCTGATATCTTCGACGTTCTTCGGGGAGGCAACCTTTCTTGAAAAGCCTTCGGCTTCCATATCGAAAGCTTCGGGACTTACGGCCGCTCTGTTTCCTTTTTGCTGATTTTCACTTTCTTTGATTCCGGAAACACCCTTTTTAATTGCTATATCCGCAGACATCGCCTGATCATATCTGCTGTTCAGCTCATCAAGGCTTTTCGGTCTGTAGCTTGACAAGTTCAATCACTTCCTTTATTGAGAAACTTTATCGAGAATTGTATCAATCATTTCGCTGATACTTTTGAGGTTTTTCATCACCGTTTCGTTTTCCTGACGAAGCTCAACGGAGCTTTCCATCGCCTGCTTGACAATGCTTCTTGCCTTGTCATTCGCCTTGGCGACAACACTGACAGCCTCCTGTTCGGCCTCCTGTCTGACCTTTTCGACGGTTTTGTAAAGCTCGTCAAAAACACGTTCGATAACCTCGTTCTGGTTATTCTCATCAATCGTGAAATAAACTCCGAATTTTTCCATTTCGCTGATCAGCTTTTTCAGCTTGTTTTCGTTCTCTTCCCCCCACGAAACAGCGTTTTCATATTCCTGCTGAAGCATAGAAATGTATTTATCGACCTGCTCCGGCGAATAACCGTTTTCTACGGTTGTAAAATTTATATTGGACATCAGTTTTCCCCCTGACATAAAAAATAGAAGAATACATTTTAATTATACAATTGAGTTTAAAACATACATTAAAGATTATACTCGATATAAATCCGAAATTCAACACCCGTCCGACTTTTTTTGATAAAAAACCGCAAGGAAAAAAATGGATCAATATTACTGTCCCGCCGCGCGTCCGTGAATAACCTGTTTTGCTTTCCGGCATATACATGTTACGGGAGTGATTATATGAACAACCGAAATTGCTTTTACAGGCCCTGCGCCGATCCGGCCGAGGCCGTGGCTTTCCTCGAGGGAAGCGAAACCTATCCGTCGGTCAGCGGTACCGTCCGGTTTTTCCGCGCCGAAAACGGCGTCATGGTAAGATCGGAAATTTGCGGGCTTCCGACGGGAAACGGCGGCTGTGACAGTCCGATATTTGCTTTTCACATTCATGACGGAGAAGAATGTACCGGAGATGAAAAAGATCCCTTTGCGAACGCAAAAGGACATTACAACCCCGAAAGCTGTCCGCACCCGTATCATGCAGGTGATATGCCGCCGCTTTTCGGCGCGAACGGAAAGGCTTTTTCCTGCTTTCTGACTGACAGATTTCAAATAAAGGATATATTGGGGAAAGTCGTTATCATCCATCGCATGCCCGATGATTTCATGACCCAGCCGTCGGGAAATGCAGGCGAAAAAATTGCCTGCGGTGTTATACGGCAGGCAAAAAGACGACAGTAGAAAAAACCGCTGACCGCCGAACGGATTCGGAACGATACGGTCAGCGTATTTTGTTATAAGACAATGATTTTGACTCAGCGTTTCGTTATTTCGGTCTGTATGCGCCCGTTTTACATACTTCGATTTTTTCGATATACGGTTCTTTTCTGCACTGCTCAATGACCAGCTTCAGTTTGTCGGTAACAACAGGCTTGTCAAAAATGGCGATTTTCGAAAAGCCCACAACCGTACCGCTGTACACACAGTCATCGTTTGCATAAATCTTAAAGCGCTCAATCCGCTGTGACTTGGTTGTGTCCTCCGAAAAGCGAATGCGGTCAACCGACTGTCCGGGAAAGGATATCTCTGTCACCATTTTATCCTCTGATACGGTGTACGAGCTTTCGATTACACAGTCGTCTTCCTTTTTCAGCCACTCTCCCATTTGCTTTAAACGGCGCACATCTGCATTTGAAAATCTTCCTTTTCTGTTCGGGGGAATATTTAAAATCAAAAGGCAGTTGCTTCCGACAGAGCCGTAATAGATCTGCATCAGCCTTTTCAGGGACTTGAGCGTAAACACCTGAAGCGGATGGTAATACCAGCCCAGACGGATCGAGACATCAACCTCCGCCGGATACCACATAAAGGCGTTATAGTTTGCAAGAAACTCCCGTGAGCCCATATCCGGAATCATAACATCTTGACAGCGCTTTTGGAATTTCCTCATATTATCGTCAGTCTGGCAGTTTTCGGCAATATTCTGAAGCTCATACTGAAACTTCGGAACAACGTTCCATTCACTTTCTCTTGCCTTGCCGCTTTCGTTGCCGACCCAGCGGACATCCGGTGCGCAGCCGGACATAACAATATCGGGCTGAAGCTTCAATGCCGTTGACCAGATGCGTTCAAAATCATATTCCTGCTTCGGCTTTCCGTCTGCGTCTGAGCCGCAGGCACCGTCAAGCCAGAGCATAAAAATCTCTCCGTAATTTGTCAGAAGCTCCGTCAGCTGAGCAATATAGAGATCGTTATACGCCGGTGTACCGTAAAGAGGGCTGTTCCGGTCCCACGGGGAAAGATACACGCCGAATTTTAAGCCGTATTTTTTGCAGGATTCGGCAACCTCGCGCACAACGTCACCCTTTCCGTTTTTATAGGGACTGTTGCGGATACAATGTTCGGTGGTTTTCGTCGGCCACAAGCAAAACCCGTCGTGATGCTTACAGGTTAGCACCAGCCCTTTCATGCCTGCCGCTTTTATCGCCTCGCACCACTGATCGGTGTCCTGCGCTTTCGGGTGAAAAACAGACGGGGATTCCTTTCCGCTGCCCCATTCTTTGTTGGTAAAAGTATTGACGGAATAATGCACAAAGGCATAATACTTCATTTCCTGTATTTTCAGCTGCCGCTCATTGGGCACGATTGAGGTATAGAGATCAAGTCTTTCGTCCGATGCTGTCATAATATGCCTCCTGTAAATTCAATAATGGTGTGCGGCCTGATAAGGCAAAATCCGCACAGGCAATACTGCTTAGAAGATCCGATCGTTTCGCACCGACATTATAGCATAAAATCAATTCTTTACAACAGTCTGCGGAAAATTCGTCTTGTCAGGACGATTTCTTGTCCGTAACCGTGAATAAAAGTAACGTTACCAACGGATTTTGACCGAAAGTCAACAAGGTCAAAAAAAATCCCGCAATCCCTTATCAATAAAGGAACTGCGGAACTTTTCATGGTCGGAGTGAGGTGACTCGAACACCCGGCATCTTGCTCCCAAAGCAAGCGCGCTACCAACTGCGCTACACCCCGAAATATTCAATTAAATTTATAAAAGACAAAAATCCAATCTGTCTATTGCTTGCTTTGCTCGCCCTCTTGCGGTTCCCAAAATTTTTTCGGCTTGGAGCGCCGAAAAATTTTGACCGCTGCGCCAACACGGCCTCCCTTTTTCTGCCACCGGCAGCGGTTCGCCCGTGTTGCCCAAAGCAAGCGCGCAGGGGCTGCGCTACACCCCGAAATATAAATATAAATGAAGCGGCGGAAGAACCGCCATGAAGCGCAAAACAAGGTTTTGCATGAAGCGTTTGCTTCGCAAACATTAATTTTGACTACGAAATTATACCCGATATTTCTGCCTTTGTCAACCGCCTGTCTCTTCGGATTTGCTATTTTCGGAAAGTCTGCGGTGACAGGAAGCTAAGGCGGCTGTGTGCGGCGAAGCCGCACGTTTGCCGTTGCTGCGGCAACGGCAAAAACAAAACCGCAGGTTTTGTCAGCCGCCGTCCCGCCTTAAGATGAATTTTTCCCGAAGGCACCGGCTTACCGTCACTTATAATCAACGGACTGCCCGACACAGAAAAACCGACTCTGTGGGAGTCATCTTTCCTTCGGCACAGAGGAAATCCGCGACCGCAATTACGCATCACAAATTCTCTTTTATGACTTCCTCCAGCTTTTCGGCGGCAAGATACACAAGCTCTGAACAAGGTCTTTTCTTGTAGTAGCTTTCCGTCCGGCTTTCGGGAATCGGAGACTTCGGTGCGTTTTCGTCAAGACCGAGCATCACGCGGCAGATAATCGATCCGGTTTCCGCCTGAAAACGGTCGGTAAAATCCTGAATCAGTCTGTAGACCGATGCCCGGTCACGACCGTCCTCGCCCGAAAACAGCATACTCAATACCATCGCCGCACCGCTCACAGCTCCGCAAACCTCACGAAGTCTCCCGACTCCGCCGCCGAAGCCGCAGCTGATTTTCATTGCGGTTTGTTCGTCAAATCCGAGCTCGTCCGCCCATGCGCAAAACACCGACTGCGAGCAGTTGCGTCCGTTCAAAAACAACTCTTTTGCCTTTTCTGCATGCGTCATATATCTTTTCCTCCAAAACATAACCGCCCGGATTGACAGGGCGGCCGTTCTCGTTTTTATTTTGTTTCTCCGATTTCGGGAATATCCACAAAACCGGCATTTTTGATCTCCTTTTCAACCAGATCAACCGCAATATTCCAGACGGTTTCTCCCGCCGCAATACAGCCGTCGTTGTTTTTGCTCACGGAGCAGAGCATTGAAAATGCTTTTCCGATATTTTCCGTAATGTTTCCGCCTTTTTTCATCGCAAGATAATAAAATGTAAACGCGGCGCCGTCGGAAATATTCTTGAAAAAGCCGGGCGATGTTTCCCTGAGGCTGTCGTAAAGCGCATTGATCGCCGTTGTGGCAAGCTGCGGTACGGGAATTTCAACCTGAAGAAGCGATTCCGCCGCAAAAATCAAAAGCACCTTGATCTGATACATGATATCCTGAGAAAGGTATCGTTGGGGCAGAATGTTCTTAAAGTCAATGGAAAGACCGTTTTTTTCGCTTTCGGGCGTAATGGTGGCAAGCTTCTGACCCAACAGCTTTGCTTTTTCCAGATTGCCGTTGGCTCTGTGAAGATTGATTGCCTCAAACACCGTCGAAAGGTTCGCCGAGGAGGATATGTCCGTACCTTTTGTATAAATTTTAATATCGTTGTCAGCCATAATGTTCCTTTCAAAAATGTAGATTCGCTTTGTTGCAAGCTTCAAAAAAACGCAGGGTTTCAGAGAAGCTTCCTTTATTATAAAGTGCTTTCAGCCTTCGCCTTTTCCGCCCGCTTTTGCTTGCGGCGCTGTTTTGCTTTGTAGTTTAAAAGCTCATTGAGATTTTCTTCGGGCGTCGTGCATTGACCGAGTACCGTCGGTTCGGCATTGTTTCCCCCGTGGAAATCACTTCCGCCCGTCATAAGAAGCTTATGCTTTTTCGCAACCGATTTCAGATATTCCTGCTGTTCCGGGGAGTTGGCGGGATGCCAGACCTCAACGCCGTCAATTCCGGCTTCAATCAGCTCGTCCAGAAGCTCAAAATTGTCATAAAATCCGGGATGGGCCAGAATTGCAATTCCGCCCGCGTCGTGAATTTCCTGAATCGTTTCGAACGGGTCGGCATAGGAGGCGTGATTTACAACAACATTTTTCGGACTCTTCTTTGAAAAAAGTTCATCATAAAGGTCACCGAAAATCGTTGTTGTATAGCCGCTTTCAAGAAGCGCCCGCATGATATGCTGTTTAAAAAGGCAGGTGGAACCTGCCGCGCATTTTACGATAAGCTCCGGAGAAACGGGATACCGTTCGGCGACTCTCAACGCCATAATGCGGGTAGCGGACTTTCGGATTTCCGTGTTACGCTTGCAAAGACCGAGAAGCTGTTCGGGACGGTCGGGCAAATAGCAAAGAATATGTGCTTTTGACGACCGCTTTTTATCCGTACAGGTAAATTCCGCCGCCGGAATAATATTCACGCCCAGCCGTTTTCCGAGCACACCCGCTCTGACCGTTCCGGCGATAAAATCGTGGTCTGTCACGGCGATGGTGTCGATTCCGCTCTTTTTGGCAAGCTGAATCAGATCATCAATGCCCAACGTACCGTCGGATAATTTAGAATGACAATGTAAGTCCGCTTTCAAGATAAAACCCCTTTTCTAATTCCTGCTGTCCTTATTATTCCCGTTCTTAATCAAAGCCACATACGGCGTTTTTACGCCAAAAAAGGACAAAATACCTCAATAATAAATTTCTTAATAATTATACCGTTATTTTTTCATGATTGCAAGGGGTTTGACAAAAAAATACGGCAAAGACGCCGCATACACCTTTGCCGTATTTGAATTTTTATAATCTTTTCCGGATTAAAAGCCGTAAGCCAAAGCCGATTTTCTGACCGTAATCAGATAAGCGCCCGAGCCTGAGCCTTTCATTTTATAGACATTTTCAGCGGCTACGGGCTGCATGGAAACATTCTTTTTTCCGCCGTTGGCCTTTATGCTTGTCTTCAGGCAGGAGGGCGATGAGCCGTGATAAAGGCGCTTGCCCGAAACCATATTCCAGATCTTGGCGGCAAAGTACGAACAGTTTTTGACCGGCGTCCAGGTATTGTGAGAAAGAATGTAATTGCTGATTTTTGCAATCTTCTCTTTCGTCACACCCTCCGTAAGCGACATACGGTCCGATGCTCCGTAAGTGTTGACAACATAGCTTTCCACATTATAATAAATGCCTTTCCCCTCTTTGCGGGTATTCATGAAAGCACCGACCGAAACACCTTCACCGGGCTTCAGGCTGTACGCACCGATCGTCAGCGTTTCACCGCTTTTGTTTTCAATATAGACCCACGAGTGGCCGGCCTTGAACATCTTGGCATACGAAAAGACCGTAACCGTTGCCACGTCACTTTCTTCGCCTTTTGCCAATGCGCCGAACGGCGTCATCATCAAAAACACAAACAAAACCGACAGAATCAGGCAAACAAGCTTCCTGGATTTCCTCATACTTTCACTTCCTTTCGTTGATTTCGCTTATATTATACTACTCGGAAATTAATTATGATTTTTATCGGGAAAAAAGAATTCGTGAAGTACAACAAAAATAGTTCATAACCATTTGTATATTATGCTGAAAAACGGATCGAAACGCTTTCGCTTTACTCGTTTTCCTGCTTGATCTTTTCCCAATACGCCCTTGCCGCCTGTTCGTTTTTGTTGTCGCCGAAAGCATAATAGTGACGGTTTTTGATCGCGTCGGGAAGATACTGCTGTTTGACATAATGAGACGGGTAATCGTGCGGATAAAGATAGAACTGGCCCTTGTTCTGATTGTCCTCTCCGTCATAGTGCATATTCTGAAGCTGACGCGGAATCGGTCCGCTTTTTCCTTTTTTCAGGTCCGCCATCGCCTCGTTGATTCCCATATAAGCCGAATTGGACTTGGGACTCGTACAGACGAGCACAACCGCATCGGCAAGCGGAATCCTCGCTTCGGGAAGTCCCACCGCCAGCGCAATATCAACCGCCGCTTTGACAATCGGAATGATCTGCGGATACGCAAGCCCCACGTCTTCACACGCACACACCATCAGTCTTCTCACGGCGGACGGAAGGTCGCCCGCTTCAAGAAGCCTTGCCAGATAATGAAGCGCCGCGTCCGGGTCAGAACCTCTCATCGACTTTTGGAAAGCCGAAAGAATATCGTAATGCTCGTCTCCGTCACGGTCATATTTCATTGAACTTTTCTGGGTCAGTTCTTTTGCCTTGTCGAGCGTAATCCGGTATTCACCGTTTTCGTCGGGAACCGTGCTGATAACGCAAAGCTCGACCGAATTGAGTGCCTTTCTCACGTCTCCGCCGCAGGCATAGGCGATATGCCGTACCGCATCGTCCTCCACAAGGAT
>JBJFHV010000289.1:0-2032 GCA_051894015.1 Acutalibacteraceae bacterium
AATAACGCTCAAAAAAATGAAAGCCCTGATGAGTATTCTCGATAAACAATTCGACTATATTTTCATTGATTCTCCTGCAGGGGTAGAAATGGGCTTTATTTTGTCTTGCATTGCCGCAGACAGCGGTATCGTGGTTTCGACTCCCGACCCTGTCTGTGTAAGAAGTGTCGGAACGACGGCGGATGCGATGGAAAAATACGGCGTAAAAGATATCAGACTGATTATTAACCGTGTTGTAAAACGGGATTTGAAGCGAAACCGTATGCTGAATTTCGACAGCGTTATTGATATGACCGAGGTACAGCTGATCGGGGTGATTCCCGAGGACGAGAAGATCCGTTTCTCAGCTATGGGAAGAAAAATATATTCAAAGCGAAACGTGTCTTATCGTGCTTTTACCAATATTGCCGCAAGAGTGGAGGGGGAGAGCGTTCTGTTAAGCTATTACTGCTGAAGGATAACTGATAAAGATTTATTAAAAAATCTTTCGTCCGATTTTGTCAAAATACTTGCTTTATTGACAAGTTTTTGATATTATGTTAAGTAGGTAAACACGGATTTGTGAGCAAGTCAATCGGTGTTTCCTTTTGTAAGAAGGGTATGAACGGTCGTATACTTACTAATCGAAAAGATAGATAGACTGAAACGGGGGATAATATGAATATTGCGCTTATTGCAAATGATGCGAAAAAAGAACTGATGACGCAGTTTTGTATCGCTTACTGCGGAACACTCAGCAAGCATAATCTTTGTGCAACCGGAACAACGGGAAAAATGGTCAGCGAAGCGACCGGACTTGAAATAACTAGATTTCTTTCGGGCGTTCAGGGCGGTGAAGAACAGATCGCTTCGAGAATCGCTTATAACGAAATTGATCTGCTTTTGCTTTTCCGCGATCCGCTTTCGACAAGACCCGAGGATCCGAACGAAGCGAATCTGATGAGACTTTGCGATGTCCATAATGTTCCGATCGCAACGAATATCGCGACGGCTGAGGCTTTGATTCACGCTCTTGAAAGAGGCGATCTTGACTGGCGTGACATTGTCAATCCGAAATAATTGAATATCAGAAAGGCTGTGACCGGGGAGAGTAGTTCAGACGGCTTTCCGAAGAGAGGAGTACCTCGGCTGAAAGTATTCCGTAAGTCTTTGAACGAAGGACACCCCGAGAGCCGGCGTTAGCCCGTTTGCCGCGTTAAGGCATAAAGGCAGTAAGGCTTTTCAGGTCTTACCGCTTGAATGAGAGGAGTTTTTAAACTCAATCAGGGTGGTACCGTGGAGCGTCGCTTCATCCCTTTGTTTTGCAAATGCCGGTCGCCGGCGTTTGCTTTCGGGATGGCGGCGTATTATTTTATACAGTAAAGGATGGTTTTATGGCACTTATTACAAAATCAATAAAGGGAACGCAGGACGTTCTGCCTGCCGAAAGCTACAAAATTCAGTTTATCGAAGACACGGTTTTGCAGATTGCGGCAAATTACGGATTCAGCGAGATCAGAACGCCTGTTTTTGAACATACGGAGCTTTTTCAAAGAGGAGTCGGCGACACAACCGACGTTGTTCAAAAGGAAATGTACACCTTCAACGACAAGGGCGAGCGGTCAATCACACTTCGGCCCGAGGGGACGGCCGGTGCGGTCCGTGCTTATCTCGAACACGGCCTTTATAACGAGCCGATGCCGCAGAAGATGTGTTACCTGACCTCCTGCTACCGCTATGAAAAGCCGCAGGCGGGACGACTTCGGGAATTTCATCAGTTCGGCGTCGAGTGTATCGGTGCCGCTTCACCGGCGGCGGATGCGGAAGTCATTTCCATCGCCGACGAGATTTTCTCGTTCCTCGGCATCAAAGGCATTCAGCTTCAGATCAACTCGATCGGCTGTCCGACCTGCCGCGCAGAATATCATAAAGCACTCAAAGAGTATTTCGAAGGCTACAAAGATCAGCTTTGTGCAACTTGCCTTTCAAGACTTGAAAGAAACCCGATGAGAATCCTTGACTGCAAAAGTCCAGTTTGCTCAAAAATCGCCGA
>JBJFHV010000290.1:0-2030 GCA_051894015.1 Acutalibacteraceae bacterium
CGGCTTCGGCTTTAAGGGCGGTGAAATTGTACCGACTTTTTTTGTCGGTGCCACGTTCGGGTGCGTTGTCGGGTCTCTTCTGGGACTTGATCCGGGCTTTGGCGCGGCGATCGGGCTGGTGACGCTGTTTTGCGGTGTGGTCAACTGTCCGATTGCGTCGGTCTTTTTGAGTATTGAGCTTTTTTCGGCAGACAGACTGCTTTATTTTGCAGTTGCCTGTGCATTGGGATATGTGCTTTCCGGCTATTTCGGTCTGTACAGCAGTCAGAAAATCATGTATTCAAAAACGAGAGCAGAATTTATCAATATCAATACATGGCAGGAAATCAATTGAAATATGTAAAGCAGAAAGACTTTACATGTTGTTTGACAAATTTTTTATTCGCCGTAGCTTTATTGAGCCAATGTTGAAAATACATGAAAATCGGAAAGAAGCCTGACAGGCTGTGTTTCCTTTGTTTAAAAGGGAAAATCTGCTTTTCTGCGGTGCTTTCTCATAAGCTTTCTAATTTTTCAACACGAATTTTTCACATGGAAAGCGGAAAGTGAAACGATGTTTTTGCTTTCCGCTTTTTTTACCCAGTTTAAAACTTGTTTCATATGAGACATAATTTAGCCAAAATCATTGCTTACGGTTTGTTAATTAAGATTTTAAATTCAGTGTCATGATCATTTGAAGTCAGTATAATATAATATATAGAAAAGAAGCCTTTTTATCAACTCTGAGTGCGGACCCATACTACTTGACTGACAGATTTGCCGGTGTGTTTCGTCAAAATATCTATATGAAGCATTTGCATTTTAGTTAAAGTGCTAATTGAAAAATAAAAAATAATTATGGTAAAATGTCACTGTGTAATACTATACATTAATAGTGAACAAATTTACCGTTTGTTCACAAAAAAAGGAGGAGTTCACTGTTATGAAAGGAAAGAAACGACTATGTAAAAAGGCGCTGTCTCTGTTCCTGACAGTCGTCATGCTCATGACTTGCTGGGTGTTCTTTGCACCGACAAAGGCCGACGCCGCTACGGCAGGAAGCTACTATGTAAAAGTAAACTATAAAGTTACAAACGATGCAGGCGAATATGATAACACATATACTGGTAAAAGTAGCTTTGACACAAGCAAGGATACTAATAACAGAGCAGGTTTTTCAATCTTTTATAAGACAAATAACGGAACAGGTTCGGAATATGAAGTTTATTGGGATATTGGTAAAAAAGCCGGTTCCAAAGGTCAGGCAAGCGGTTCCGGTGCTTCGGTTAGTTCTGCTACCGGAAACATGACTTCAACCGGAACATATGTTGCAACAGCCACTATTCCGGGTTTTCCCTCTTATTTATTTGCTTGTAACGATGATGACACTTGGGGCAATTCAGTCTATGAGATAACGAGTATTCAAGTTGGAAGTTCTTCTTCAAACCTTACGACTATTTGGTCCGGTACCGGTTATCTGAACAGTAGTACAAAGCAGAAATACATTTCTATATATCCGACTAGCGAAAGTGGTAATGACAGCTCTTATGCCTATGTAAATACCGACACACCCCGTAAATGGAATTCGCCCACTCAGACCACCATCACCGGTCTGTCGGCAACAACGCTTACGATTAACAAAACAAGCGGTTCGGTAACCTCAAGTGCTTTGACCGGCGTTGTTAAGGATCAGTACGGCGTTAACTGGTATCAGGCTCCGACCTATACTCTTACCAATGCGAGTGGTACTGCTGTTTCCAATCCTTCTAAAGCGACAAGCGGCGACGGCGTGAAGCTGACCGCCACAACAGCTTGCCTTACCACGGCTAACGGTTACACAACAGCAAGCGGTACGGCGGCGTTCACCCTGAAAGCAACAAGCGGAACTGCTACGCAGTCGGTTACGATTACCGTCAAGTCGCCTACCTATTATGTTTATTTCTATGACGGAGACGGCAATCAGATTACATATAAGTCCTGCTATTATAACGGTTCGGTAACGGCTCCGACTTCGGCCACGAAGAGCCCCGATGCGACCTATCATTATCAAT
>JBJFHV010000291.1:0-9706 GCA_051894015.1 Acutalibacteraceae bacterium
AGAACAACCGTGTCAATACAGCCGTATTCGAGCGCTGCGAACAGAAAAGCCTGAGCATTTTTGTCTCGTGAGAAGTCATATTCGAACTTCTTCGTTTTTTCGTTGTAGTAATAAAAGCTTTCCGTGTTCCGCCACTCGTTTGTGACCCGGTTATGCTCGGGATTGACGCCGCCGCCGATGTTGTAGCGATAGATGTTCAGCCCGAGACCTTCTTTGCTGTAAAGCTTTTTCGCTAAATCTGTGCGGGTTTCTTCGTTGTCGACCATCTGACTCCACCAGCACGCTGACGTGCCCCAGCCGTAAAAGTCGTCAACCGCTTTATCAGTGACGGTGATTTTTAACGTTTTTCCTGACATAATAACACCTGCCAAAATGATGATGATCGCCGAAAGAATCGAAACGACCTGCTTGCATTTGCTGAGTATAAAGTCTACCATCATGGTCACCTTCTTTTCGAAAATAGGAAACAGCCGGAAAGGGGCTGTATTTACTTTTTTATTATATAATTATACATTTCTGTTGTCAACGTTCCACAATGCAAAAATTTGAAGAAAAGAAATGAAAAACAATATAATTAATTTTATCAGAACTGTTGAAATTCATGTAAAAATATGTTAATTTATAAGTACCACACAAACTGAATATTTGTATTATTTTGATAGAGAATACTTGGGTAAAGATGTATTCTCTCTATTTTGTCATATCTATCGAGTGATACAAATAGGTTTGTGTGGTAGCAAGCGAGAATTGCATTTTTACGGTGCGTCTCGTTTGTGGGCGCACTTTTTTATTTTGCGCAAAAATCGGTGGAAGGAGGTTTATTATTTATTCTGTCAGATTGTTGTTTGTATTATATTTAAAGAAAGGAATGGAATATCTAATGAAAACAACAAAAAGAGTTTTAGCAATTTTACTTACAATCATTTCAGTTTTCGGGATTTTTTCGGTAGCTGTCGGCGCTGCGAATTATTCTCCGAACTACAAGGCTTATTCACAGCCGAACACTTCAAGCGATTATGCTTACTGGAACGGAAGCAAAGTATGTAAATCTTCAGGCACAACTAAATCTGAAATCCAATGGATGCAGGCAGCTTTGAATTCTTGCATCGTAAACAAAAAAATCAGTACAACAAATTTAAAAGCATACAATGCTTCCCAACTTGATGTTGACGGTTCGTTTGGGCCTGCATCAACAAGGACAACCAAGGCTTTTCAAAAGCAATTCAATTTATCTGTTGACGGTAAATTTGGACCGGCAACGATTAAAAAGATGATTTCCGTTTTGAATCCCACGACTCAACCGCAACCTTCTAAGTCTCAAACTTCTAAGTATAACCTGATATGGCCGACAAAAAATACAACTATAGTTGGTAAATATGGCACAAACGGTTCCAAAAGAAGCGACGGAACGAGATACCATACCGGTATTGATATTCGTGCTGAGAAAGGAGATCCGTGTTACGCTGTTGCCGACGGCACTGTAGTAATGTGTAAAAGTTCAGATGATGCATCCGGTTCGATAGGTGGCAGAGGAAGGTACATTGTTATCTATCACAGCAACGGTGACTATAGCTCGCTCTATGAACATCTTAACAGTTGCAGTGTAAAAGTTGGAGATACAGTCAAAGCAGGTGAAAAAATCGGTACTACAGGAAATTCCGGTTGGTTATCTAAAGGTCGTCATTATGATGCCCATTTACATTTTGGCTTAATGAATGGTAAAATGACGTCAACAGGTTATGACTTATGGACCGTTCCCGGGAAAAAATACAATGGAAAGACTTATACCAATCACACTTTTGATCCGGATCCTCGCTACAATAAGAATGTAACATATACATACAAATAATAGAAATCAGGGACTGTCATATCATTGACAGTCCCTTAGGTTTTGTGATAAAAAGTTGTTTTATTTACTCATAATTTCGGAAATGGCGTCCATGATCTTGTCGTGACAGCCGCCGCAGCCCGTTGAACAATGAGTGATTTTCTGAACCTCTTCAAAGTTCTTTTCAACGTCGCTGAACGTGCTGAAGTTTTTCAGTGCGTCCTCAACGTCAAAGTAAGTGACCTGCTTACATTTGCAGATTGTATAGTTTACCATAAGTATTCACCTTCTCTTAAAATATATGATACAGACGAAAACCAAGCTGTATTCACTTTGAATATTATATAATCATGACACCCCGTTGTCAATGCTTCAACAGGCAAAAAGTCAAAAGTCGGAGCACTTGCCGGACTTTTTTTCTCACCGCTTGAAAACCTATGAAAAATATGGTATTATAGGACTATAAACTTTTGAGGTGAGGTCAATGAAAATTTCAACCAAAGGACGTTATGCGCTTCGAATGCTTCTCGATCTGGCTGAGCATCAAAACGACGGTTATGTGGCGTTAAAGGATATTGCCGCCCGTCAGAATATATCAAAAAAGTATCTGGAACAGATCATCCCGATTCTGAACCGCTCCGACATTCTCAAGGCGTCGAGAGGCTTTCAGGGCGGATACAGGCTCGCAAAGTCTCCCGACCAATACACCGTTGCCGAAATTTTGCGTATGACCGAAGGCGGACTTGCACCGGTGGCGTGCCTTGAGCATGATCCGATTGAATGTGACCGAAGTGAGGACTGTATAACCCTGCCCGTCTGGCAAGGCCTTTATCGGGTGATCAACGAATATCTTGAGGGAATCACGCTTGAAGATATTCTCGATGCCCGGCGTGAAAAGGGCGCGAATGACTATATCATTTAGCCTCAAATAGAATCAAAAAGAATAAAAATAGCTGCACCTTTCTGTCATCGGATGAAACCCGGTTGTGTACAGAATAGGTGCAGTTTTATTTATTATACAGCCTAAACGCGGTGCTGTCCGATTACTCGCCCTGATACACCATGCAATAGTTATGAATGTTTTCGGCTTTGAAATATGTATCTTCTATGAGTACAAAGCCGAGCTTTTCATAAAACGGCAAATTATCGGGGTTTTGCGTTTCAAGACCGATTTTGTAACCCTTTGCTGTCAGGTCGGCAATTCCCTGTTTGATAAGCTTCGTTGCGATGCCTTTTCCCTGATGCTCCGGCGCAACAAAAACCGGCTCAATCAGATAGGTGCCTTTTTCAAAAACGTTCATGTTGCGGTGACTGAAGGTTTTCAGCGTTTTGATCGTTGAGACAAAGTATACGCATAAAAACACCCAGTTCGGGCACTTCATGAAGTCAAGCACGGTGTAATCGTTGTGTGCGTCGCGGAAAATGCAAAGCCCTCTTTTTTCCTCGTCCTCATAGATGTAATCGACTCCGCTTGAAGAAGAAAACCGTTCGAGCATGAAGTGATACAGGAACTTTTTGCGAAGCGTTTCGTTTTTGGTGGCGTAGACGTGGACGGGGTCGTCAACGTAGCTTTCCGCTGCCATTTTTGCGTAATACTTGAGCGTTTTGCGGTCAAGCTTTTTCTTTTCCATATTTTTGAACCTCCGGATTGCGGCGGTGCGCCGTTACTGATAGCCTTATTTTATCAAATATATCCAATGGTGTCAATCGGGTAAAGAGACATACGGGGAAAACCCGTTATACTCAAAAAACATGCAGCTTCAAGTGGTTCCTTTCTTACGATGGGTCATTTTTGTCGCATTCCTTTTGTTAAAATAAAGGCAGACAGAGACAGTGAGTTTTTTGTTGCTTTTTTGACGAATTATTGTAAAAGCGGTATGAATATGATAAAATTCAAACGGGAAATATATGCGGCTTTTTTCGAAGTGCATCAAAAGTATTTTTTATTCCGGAGGTATTGCCATGCCCGCCAAACAACCGAAACGGCTTCTGATTATGAATATACTGGACATTCTCCGCCGTTACAGCGATGAAGATCACCGCCTGAGCCAAAAGCAGATAGCCGATATCCTGAAAGATGAATACAATATGACGGTTGACCGAAAAGCCGTGCGCCGCAATCTGCTGAATTTGATGGATTGCGGATACAACATCGAATACAGCGAAACGATCCGTACGGTTAAAAATCCGAAAACAGGTGAGACGGAGGAAAGCTATATCTGGACCGGCTTTTATCTCGAACGGGAGTTTACGGACAGTGAACTGAGGCTTCTGATTGACGGACTGCTGTTTTCTAATCATGTACCGGTCAGTCAATGCATGGCGCTTGTCGGAAAGCTGGAGGGGCTGTCGAATGTATATTTCCGCTCACGGGTCGGACATATGACAAGGCTTCCCGACAATAAGGCGGACAACAAACAGCTGTTTCTGAACATTGAACTGCTCGACGAAGCGATCAGCAAAAGGCGCAAGGTTTCCTTTCATTATTATGAATACGGTACAGACAAAAAGCTTCATTGCAAAACACGCCCTGACGGAAGGGCTCGGGACTATCGGATCAGTCCCTATCAGATGGCGGCGAAAGACGGTAAGTATTATCTGATCTGCAATTATGACAAATATGACGATATTTCAAACTACCGTATTGACCGTATAGCGGATATAGAAATTCTTGACGAACCGGTGAAGCCGTTTGAAAGCTTACGGTGGGCGAACGGCAGAACGTTCGATTTAGACGATTATATGAAAACGCACCCGTATATGTATTCGGGTAAAAACATTCGGGTAAGCTTTCGGATCAACCGCCCGATGATCAGCGATGTGATCGATATGTTCGGCGATGACCTGCGATTTTTTGATGAGGACGAAAACGGGGTGACAGTGTCCACAGTGACCAATGAACGTGCGATGGAGCAGTTTGCAAAGAATTTTGCACCCGATGTGGTGATTCTCGAGCCGCAAAGCCTGCGGGAAAAGGTGAAAAAGGACTTGGAAGAGTCTTTGAAATATTATTGATAAAAAGGAGATTTGCTGAAAGCGTCTGACGGAGTCATTGTCAAACTGATCGGATCGAAGAGTCTTTTAACCAAACTCGGTTTTGAGAGTATTGTGCAAGGCGAATATACGGTCTTTGTCAAACTTCTTTCGACAAAAAAGAATTACAATAAGTCAAAAAGGGAGAAAGGCTATGAAACAAAATCTGTTTACTAAAGAAGAAAGAATCGAATTTATTGATAATGTAAAAGCTGGAAAAGCTAAAAAAGAGAATATTTTACAAAATGGTATGAGTATTGAAGAAGCATTTGTTTACGGTTATCTGGATACTGCGCGCGCGCCTCTTCGTGGAATAGGAAAAGTCATCAAAGATACCGTTTTAACTCGTAATAACTGTATTAATCAAAGAATTGTTCCCTTTTGTAGAAAAGAACTATTCCTGGTTGACAACCAAACAGAGTTTAATGAAAAGCATGAATACTTATGCCGTATTATTAAAGAGGCATATGAGGAAGAGGATTATCAGGATTTCACGGTTGGAAAAGCGCAAAAATGGGTGAATATGGCGCTGAAATATGCTTGTATATATAACATAGATGACACCTCTTATTTAAGTAATATTTTTCCATATTGTCATGTTCCCATTGATAGATTTATTGCTGATTGCATCGTAAACGATTTAAACGTAGCGCTGCCTGTGTACGATGGCTTCAGTATGCCAAAAAAGCGCCCGTTTAGTGCTGAAAGGTGTAACTATTCATGGAGCAATATTGATAGCTATGATGAGTATTTGGTTTGCCAAGAGAAAATAAAATCAGAACTTAGAAATAGAAGTCCTGTCTGTAATTCGTTAAAATGGGAATACGATGAATGGTTGAAGGAAAAAGAACGTAAAAAATCCTTAAGCTGTCAAACCCGTACAGATGCATAATGTAAAACGGCAGTTCCCCTCGGTTCTGCCGGCTCTGTTTTCTTGACTCTTTCCGGAATTCTTGTTCAGCTCGTGTTGGCGTTGCGCCTTCGTACGGCGCTGACGGTGTTTGCAATATCTGTGTTGCGGCGGCTCTTTTCGGTCGCTTTGATTTGTTGTATTGCAAGATTGAGCAATGAAAAAATGTCAGATTTGTTCTCGGAAAGTTTATGAAATATTAAAAATGTATTTACAAATCATTAGAAACATGTTATTATTTTATAAAATTACGGGAGGTTATTTTTTTATGAAAAAATCAAGAAAAGTCATTTCACTATTGCTTTGTATGACTTTGATATTCCCATTGTTGTTACCGGTTTTCAGCGTATCGGCGGCCGGAGACGACACGGCTTCATACAACGGACATACCTATCAGCGTTTTGATGAATCTATGTCTTGGAAGGACGCAAAAGCCTATTGTGAAAACCTGGGCGGCTATCTTGTCACTGTTACTTCCCAGGCAGAGCAGGACGTTGTCAAAGAACTGATTGCCAAGGGCACCAAGGCGCAGTATTGGCTCGGCGGAACCGATGAAGACTCTCTGAACGAATGGCAGTGGGTGACCGGCGAAGCGTTCACATACTGGGCGGATACCGTTACATTTGAAACCAATGATAACGGCGAGTATTATCTTCAGATGCAGCGCCACAACTGGGGCAACGAAGATTACCTCGGCTATTGGAACAACGCCAACAACGAAAACCATATTGAGGGCGAAGAAGACTTTTACGGCCCGGAACAGATCGGTTTTGTCTGTGAGTTCGGCGACAGTGAAATGCCGGTCGAAAACAATACCAAAATGCCGATCGTTTACATCATCGGCAGAACTGCTATTGTCAAGGCTGACGGATCTCCGACGATTGAAGAAAACACAAACTTCATCACGGATGTTGTTGAAGAAGCGATTCCTCTTCTTAAAGATGCCATTTTGAAGGATGACTGGGATCCTTACTGCGATGCGATTTACAATCAGGTCGCATCCCGTTATGAAGCTTATCGGCTCAACAATGAGGGTGAGGTTGATAACGGCACGCACAACCTCTGGACATGGGATGAAAAGACTCTCCCGGGCAGACAGGGTGATATCTTTACCTATCGGTTTGAATATGACGCAAGAAAAGACCCCTGCGTCATTGCCGATGATCTCAACGAATACATTGAAGCGATTAAAGCGAAAACCGGCTATGACAAGGTGCATCTGATTTCCCGCTGTCTCGGCTGTAACATAGCAGCCGCATATCTGACCGAATACGGTCACGACAGCATTGCAACGAACATCATGTTCGCTTCGGCGGCAATGGGTTATGATTTTGTCGGTCAGCTTTTCGCCGGTAAGATCACTTTCCACGCGGATTCGATCAACTATTATCTCGACGAAAGCGACAGCTTTGAACTCGACGACAGCGAAGTCGCAACCGAATTGGCGAAAGCAACCGTTGCCTATGCACAGAACAAAGGCCTTCTTGACGTCGGAACCGCCGCAGCAGACTTAATCTACAACAAGGTTTCGGGCAAAATTTTCCAGCGACTGATGGTTGCCACCTACGGCACTTCACCCGGATACTGGGCGATGGTCAATGATGAAAACTATGAAGATGCAAAACTTGCGGTCTTCGGGGAAGAAATCGACACAACCTATAAGGTGCTTGTCGAAAAGATTGATAACTATCATTACAATGTTCAGAACACGCTTGAAAAAACTCTTCAAGCTATGGTTAATGATGGCGTCAAAATGAACATTATCTGCAAATACGGCTTCCAGACACCCCCGTTCATCGACGGAAGCAGAAAGCTCAGCGACAACAGAATCGAAGTTTCTGCACAGTCCTTCGGTGCCACAACCGCCGACACCAACAAGGAGCTTTCCTGGTGCTATCTGAACAAAGCCAAGAAAAACGGTACGGACAAGTATATCTCCCCCGACAAGAAGATTGACTCGTCAACCGCTTTGTTCCCGGATTATACGTGGTATATTAAAAATATCAAGCATAACCCGTTCTATGACTGCTTTAACCCGCTGATGCTCGCAATGTGCTACAGCGATGAGCAGATGACAATTGACAGCGATGAAAACTGGCCGCAGTACCTGTATTATGATGATTCGGAAGGAACCTGTACTCCGCTTACAAAGGATAACATGAATACAGAGAACTATACCGATAATGTATTTTCTGCCTATTTCAGACTGATTAAGGCTATCTTTGCTTTTGTAAAAGAGAAGCTTCAGCAGATCTCCGTGGTGAAATAAGCAAAGTAACAACTGAATAACGTAAGAGGCTGTCGCATTTAGCGCAGAACAAAAAGAAAAATGCTGAAATACCAAAAAAGTATGGATGCATTTTTCTTTTTTTGTTTTTTCACTCGCTTGCGGTATCGATATACTTTTTCAGGGCGAAGAAAACGGTTTCTGCATCTAAATGTGACAACGCTTTTTGGTATACAAAAAGCGTCAAGAGAAAATCCCATAGCTTTTTGTTTTGGCTTACAGACAAATCCATAAAGATTCATTATTTTAAATATCTATGAAGCAGACCTTAAGATTTTTGTCTCTGCACAGTTTTTCTGTTTTATACTTTTCCTGCGTTTCGTTTTTCATTGAACCGAAAATTTATTCTTTTATGAGAGAGAAAATTCGGACTCAGAATGAAAAAAGTTTTTAATTCTATTGAAAGAACAAGAAAAATGTGATATTCTTAATTTGCAGTATTTTGGCAACTTGTCCGGTTACCGAATACCTGTCGTTGCATTAAAATAAAAATACAAAAGGAGGAAAAAAACATGCAAAGAAATGCAGCAAACAAAGTGCTTTCCGTCATGATGGCGATTTTGATGATGCTTACGGCCGTTATGCCTACAAGCGGAGTTGTTGCTTCGGCGATTCAAGACGAAGACAATACTCTTGCAACGGTCGAAGTGATCACAAATCCCGGCCTTGTGATTGATGACAGCAACAGTCAGGCTGTTACAATCACCAACGAAAGCAAAATCACACTTGATTGGTATCCGGCTGATCAATCGATCGGCAGATATCAGGACGGCTGGTGGGTCGGCGTCAAGATCAATGCGCCCGCTTTTCTTTCCGCTGAGGAATTAAAAAATGTTAAGTACAACACAAACGGCGGAGCTGAAAAGTCTTTTTGGGCAAATAAGGACTCAAAAGACAGTGATGAAACTCATTTCATTACCTGTTGGGTTCCGCTTACAACAGCAAGTCTTGACAAAGCCATCTCAGAAGGTCTCGTATTGAACTGGGTTTATGCTTTCGACTGGCAAAACAACGGTCTCGACAATGATGCACAGACTGTAACCATTTCGATCGATCCTTCAAAAGTCATCTTAAATAAGGATGGCAAAGTTGTTTACGATGCCGATACCTTTATCGGCTCGGCAGAAGTAATCACTGATCCCGGACTTGTCATCAATGACGAAAACAAATCTGAGATCAAGATCACCAACGAAAGCGAAGTCACGCTTGACTGGTATCCGGCAGATCAATCAATCGGCAGATATCAGGACGGCTGGTGGGTCGGCGTCAAGATCAACGCGCCCGAGGGACTTACCGCTTCCGATCTCAAAGATGTCAAGTATACCGTTAACGGCAGTGCCGAAAGATCGTTCTGGGCAAACAAGGATTCAAAGGACGACGCTGACGCACACTATATCACCTGCTGGGTTCCGGTTACGGTGGACTATCTGAAGATGTTCATTGCCGCCGGTCAGAGCATGAACTATGTATACAAATTCGACTGGAAAAAGAACGGTACGGACAGCGATGTTCAGACCTTCAGAATTTCGATTGATCCGACAAAGGTCATATTGAAACAAGACGGTGAAACTGTATTTGACAATACGTTCTTCTTCGGCTCGGCAGAAGTAATCACTGATCCCGGACTTGTCATCAATGACGAAAACAA
>JBJFHV010000292.1:0-2022 GCA_051894015.1 Acutalibacteraceae bacterium
ATCTATATTTATAAGACGGTTATCAGCAAGGTCGGCGAAAACAAAGCTGCCGAATAAAAACAACGCGTATATATCAGCAGGGCAGTCCAATGCGGCTGTCCTGTATTTTTTCAGCTGTATTCGAATCTCTTATTCAGATAATACTGTATAGTGCTACCGGTCAGTTTGTACTTCTCTGCTTTAACTTCTTCTATCGTTCTACCTTTGCGCTAATGCCGCGCGGGCACATACCAAGTAAAAGAGTAGAACAAGCTAAATGAGAAGAGAACAGACCAGACGACTGATGAAAGAAAAAAGACAGAACAATTCAAAGCAGAAAATCACCGACTTGCAACCGCAAGATAGCACCTGCGTCCGCCTGTAAATTACGAATGAAAAACAACAAAATTTCTGTCGTTTCCGGTTGAAAAGAGAACGAATTTCTGCTATATTATTGGACGGAGTATTTTGGAAACGGTGGGATTCTTTTGTATAAAACAGGCTTTGACAACAACAAATATATCGAAATGCAGTCCGAACAGATCAAAAAGCGCATGGCGCATTTCGGCGGTAAGCTCTATATGGAATTCGGCGGGAAGCTGTTCGACGATAACCACGCTTCCCGCGTTTTGCCCGGCTTCAGGCCCGACAGCAAACTGAAAATGCTTCTGTCCCTCAAGGACGAGGCCGAAATCGTGATTGCCGTCAGTGCAGGCGCCATCGAAAGCCGGAAACGGCGCGGTGATCTCAACATCACCTACGACATGGAGGTTTTACGGCTGATTGACCGCTTACGAAGCGTCGGTCTTTATGTCGGCTCGGTTGCCGTCACCATGTACAGCCATCAGGAGTCGGCCGATGCGTTCATGTCGAAGCTTCAGTCGCTCGGTATCGACGTGTATACCCACTATAAAATTGACGGTTATCCGTCCAACGTTGAAAAAATTGTCTCGGCGGACGGCTACGGCAAAAATGAATACATCAAAACGTCAAGACGCATCGTGGTCGTCACTGCACCGGGTCCGGGAAGCGGAAAAATGGCGGTCTGCCTGTCTCAGCTTTATCACGAGCATTTACGGGGCATCAACGCCGGCTATGCGAAGTTCGAGACCTTCCCGATCTGGAACCTTCCGCTCAGCCACCCGGTCAATCTCGCTTACGAAGCGGCCACCGCCGACCTCAACGACGTCAACATGATCGACCCGTTCCATCTCGAGGCGTACGGCGAAGCGACGGTCAACTATAACCGTGACATTGAGATTTTCCCCGTACTCAACACGATTTTTGAGCGCATCTACGGCGAATCGCCTTATAAGTCGCCGACGGATATGGGCGTCAATATGGCGGGCAAGTGTATTTTCGACAACGAGGCAGTCTGTCAGGCGGCTAAGCAGGAAATTATCCGCCGGTACTATACGGCTCTCTGCTCTCTGAGAAAGGGCGGAGACTGCGTCAAGGAAATCGAAAAAATCGAGCTTCTGATGAACAAGGTCGGCGTCACCGGGAACGACCGGGCCTGTGCCGTGGCGGCAAACCGGGTTGCCGGAGAAACCGGTGCTCCCGCCGCCGCAATCGAGCTTCCCGACGGCACGGTACTGACCGGAAAGACCAAAAATCTTCTCGGGGCGACCTCGGCACTGATTCTCAACGCGCTCAAGTATCTTTCCGGCATCGACGATGAGCTGACACTGATTCCGTCAAGTCTGATTGAGCCGGTACAAAGCCTTAAGGTAAACTATCTCGGAAGCACCAACCCGAGACTTCATATCGACGAAATTCTCGTGGCTCTTTCCGTCAGCGCCGCAACCGACAAAAACGCCGAAAAAGCGCTGAAGGCTCTTTCCCTGCTGAAAGGAAGCGAAGCGCACTGTTCGGTTATCCTTTGCGAAAACGACAGCGCCGTGTTCAATAAGCTCGGCATCAACCTGACAAGCGAGCCGGATTACGAAAACGACAACCTCTATCATATATAACGTGTCCGACATAGAAATCGAGTAGGAGGCTACCCATTAGTTGAGTAGCCGACCTCTCACACCACCGTGC
>JBJFHV010000293.1:0-2020 GCA_051894015.1 Acutalibacteraceae bacterium
CAATTGTATTTTCTTCTCCGTCTCTGACGGTTATTTTCACTCTGTCTCCGGCAAGAGGCACAATGCGCTCTTTTCTGAATTTGCCCTTTGCCTTGCACTCGAATATGCCGTCGGCGGTCTCTACATAATAGAAACCGCCGATTCCTTTCATAATAAGTCCGTTACAATCCATAAGCCACGATCCGTTTATTCTTCAATTTGCGGAGTCGACGGGTATGTCGTTTCACGCTTGGTTGAAGGTTCAGTCGGCGGGTTTGTCGGCTTTTCAGTCGACGGCTGAGTCGGCTTAGCGGTCGGTGCCTCAGTGGGAGCCTGCGTCGGCGGAGTTGTGGTCGGCTTCGTTGTTGAAGGTCTTTGCGTCGTATGCTCTGTCGGCTTGGATGTTGTCGGCGCTTGGGTCGGCTTTCTGGTAGTCGGAGCCTCTGTACGTCCCTGTGTCGTAGTTTCTTTTTGCGCTGTTGTGGTCTTCTCCCCTTCGGTCGTATTTTCCGTAGCTTTCTGTGTTGTAGTATTCAACGTATCCGCTGTCTGGGGAACAACACCGGTACTTACATAAACCGCAATCGCAGTTCCGGGAAGAACCTGCTCACCGACATAATCATAGCCGACGATGGTTCCCTTCTCGGCGGAGCTTGCTCTGTATTCGGTTGCGTCGGCGTCAAGGACAAGTCCGACACCTTCCAGAATCTTTTCGGCTTCTTCAACAGTCTTGCCTAAAAGATCGGGTACATCAACCGGCTCTGTCTCTTCATTTGTCGCCACGTATAAAGTGATGAGCGCCCCGGCTTCGGCCATCTCGCCTCTTGCCGGACTTGTTCTGATAACGGTACCGGGATCTTTCGTATCGCTGTTTTCCTTAACGATATTTACCTCAAAGCTTTCACTTTTGAGCATTCTCTCAGCCGATGTGTATTCGTAGCCGTATACATCGGGAACCTTCACTTCGGTTCCGGCTTTTGCAACTGTCAATGTGATTTTTCCGCCTCGCGCAAGCTTACCGCGGCTCGGATCCTGAGAAAGAATCGTTCCCGGATCTTCATCACTTTCATTATCATCGACAATTTCAAACTGGAACATCGAGTACTCTTCATTATTCATAACATCTTCGGTAAAATTCATGCCGACAAGGTTCGGTACTTTGTATCCGCCGCCTCCGGAAGCGAAAACAGCAAACAAAACAGCTGCAAAAATGACGACGACAACAAGAACGCCCGAAAGTACGGCAATCGTGCGCTTCTTTGATTTTTCGCTTACCATATTATCCTCATCATCATAGTCATTATCTTCAATCGGCTCAACCGCTTTCGGTTCTTCTTGCTCATGAACGGGATCAGCGGACCCAACGGGTGCACCGCCGGTTGAAACATATTTCGTGGGCTGACTGTCAACAAAATAAGAATAATCAAATTTAATATTCGGATTGTTCCGGAATTTTTCAATATCCATCAGCATCTCGGAAGCCGACTGATAGCGGTCATTCAGATTTTTCTGCATCGCTCTGAGAATGATCTGTTCAAGACCGACGGGAATATCGGGATTGATTTCCCGCGGCATAACCGGATCATTCTGAAGCTGCATCAGCGCGACGGAAACCGCATTTTCCGACTGAAACGGAAGCTTTCCGGTCAGCATTTCGTAAAGCACGACGCCGACCGAATAGATATCGGTTTTCGCGTCGGTCACACTGCCTTTCGCCTGTTCAGGGCTGATATAATGAACGGAGCCGATTGCCTGACCGTTCATGGTCTCGGTTTCGCTTCTGCTGAACCGGGCAATACCGAAATCCGTCACCTTAATGGTGCCGTCAGAGGTAAGCATAATATTCTGAGGTTTGATATCACGGTGAACAATCCCTTTATCGTGAGCGTGCTGCAGCGCTCTGAGTATTTGTGTTACAAAATATACCGCTTCTCTTGTGTTGATCGTTCCCTGCTGTTCAATATATTCCTTCAGCGTAATTCCGTTGACATATTCCATCACTATGTACTGGAGTCTGTCCCCGTAGCTTACGTCATATACC
>JBJFHV010000294.1:0-9595 GCA_051894015.1 Acutalibacteraceae bacterium
TGCCCTTGTAGACCATGGCGATCAGACCGGCGACGGCGGCGATGCCGGCGCAGATGCTGTTTGCACTGATTGCGGCGGCTGAAGCTGTGGCAACAATGCGGCTTCCGGCTGTGTTTTGTGCGCAGATTCCGCCGACAGCTGCGTTACCGCTGACCTTGCCCGAAACACTGCAGTTGGCAATTACGGTATTGGCGGCGCTTTCGGCACAAAGAATACCGACGTTGTTGCGGCCGGTAACGCTTGCGTCCCGGAAATGAAGATTCTTGATTTCGGCACCGTATGCCTTACATATAAAGCCGACGCAGTCGCCTTCGGACAAAATGGTCATATTGCGTATTGTTTTTCCGCTTCCGTCAAGGGAGAAGGACGCCGAGTTGCGGCCTTTTTTGTCGCCGTCTTTCCAGTTATAGTATTCACCGCCGCCGATCGGATACCAGAGGTTTCCTTTTAAGTCGATGTCGGCGGTCAGCTTGAAATACACGCCCTTTCCGCCGCCGTACCGAAGCAGCTTTGCCATTCTTGCAAGCTCGGCGGCATTGGCAATCCGGTAGGGGGAAGAAGCGCTGCCGTTTCCGCCGGAAAAGGAGTCTGCGGCTTTGTCAAGCCAGGTTTCCGTGTGTAACGCAGCGGTTTTGTTCGGACGGTTATTTTTCAGATACGGATAGCCGCCGTTGATTTTCGGGTCGATTGCCCAGGTGTTTTTGAAATCCCACGGGTAATTGCCGTTCCAGTTTGCGGCGGTTGTGTAGGAATCTTTCGTTTTGAAGAAATCGCCGGTTTTCGCTTTCAGGCTGATGGCGTTGTTTCCTTTTTTGTTGACGATGGAATCGGCGTTGCCGGAAAGGTAATAGCAGTTGTAAAGCTTTGACGAAATACTGCTGTTGGCAAAGCCGATATTGTTGACCGATCTGACAGCGGAAAAGCAGTTATATAGCTCGGTATAGCGACAGATATCGTCGCTGTCAAGCGTTTTGCAGAAAGCCCCGGATTGGGTGTACGCTTCGGAATACAGCTGTTCTCCGCAAAAGAACACATTATTTAAAATAACCTTGCCGGTGGTGCGGCTTGAATGGATCAAGTCAGTGATTCCGTTTTGTAAAACGGTTGCCGAGGAATAACAGTTGCTGATTCTGATGTTGCAATTGCAGACCGCACCGAAAAGACCGTTGCCGACGCTGAAGCCGGTGGTGTAGCAGTTGGAAACGACGGTGTTCTGGTATAAGTCGCCGCACAGAATGCCGGAGTTGCTGACGGAAACATAGGCGTTTTCGATTCCGAGATTTTTGATCGTACAAGGGTCGTTTTTGCTTCCGCTGACAAAGGAGAAAAATCCGTCATTAAAGCAATACCACAATTCGTTTACGGCGTGTTCTTCGCCCCAGGCTATGCGAAGCGGATCGTCAAAGACCGTCATGTTTTTGATTTTGTGGTTGCCGCCGTCAAAGTGCCCGTCAAACGGTTGTGCGCCGGCATAACCCGGAAGCCAGGAATCAAAATAGGTGACATAAACGGCCGAAATCCACATTTTTCCCGCAAGGTCGATATCCTTCGTAAGTCTGACATATTTTCCGGTGAAGGAAACGCCTCTTCGTACGTCAAGGGCAAACTTCGCAAGCTGTTCGGGGGTGGAGATGAGGTACGGACTGTTTGCGCTTCCGTTTCCGCCGGAGTAAGCCTTTGCCGCATAGTCGATCCAGACCTCGATTTTGCGGATTACAACGTCAAAGCTGACCGGGGTGCCGTTCCCGCTCGGGTAGACCGTGATGGTGGTTTTGCCCGGCTTTTTCGGGATCACATAACAGCCGTCAAAGACAGCGACCGTCGGGTCGGAGCTTCCGGCGGTGACGGAATAGTCGGTGAGAACAAACGCATCCTGATCTTCTTCGGTATACACGGAACCTGCCGGTCTGTAAAACCACGAAGCCTTGCTGAAAAAATTGATCTGAACGGTTTCATCGTTCATCAGAAGACGGTTGGCTTTCCGGTTGTCGCCCAACGCGATTCCGAGATTGATGACGCCGACGCCGCTGTATTTGTCCCACCCCTTTGTGTACATATCCGCACAGTAGGTTTTCAGTTTTGCTTCCACCTGCGCCGGTTTTAAGGCGGGCTGATTGATAATCAGCATTGCGGCGGCTGCGGCGGCGAACGGAGACGCCATGGAGGTGCCGCTGAGTATTTCATAGCCGTTGCCGGGGACGGAGCTTTCGATTCTGTCCCCCGGGGCGCAAAGATCCACCGCACTGCCGTAATTGCTGAAAGAAGCCGTACCGCCTGCCTGACTGTACGCGGAGACGGTGATACAGTCGGTGATGCCGGCGGGACAGTAGCGTTTTGTGTCCTGCGTGTCGTTACCGGCGGCGACAACCACGGTAACGCCTGCCGCAATCGCTTTTTTGACCGAAACGGCAATCGGACACTTCGGGTCGGAGCAAAGTCCGCCGAGGCTCATGTTGATGACTTTTGCACCGTTTTTGACGGCGTAATCAATGCCGAGCGACACCTGAAGATCCGTGCCCGAGCCGTTGTCCGCCAGAACCTTGACCGGCATGATTTTTACATTTTTCGGCGTGTTGTCCGCCACAATGCCGCAGACGTGGGTGCCGTGACCGTTACCGTCGCTGACGTTGGTGCTGTTTTTGATTGCGTTGTAGCCCTTGACGATTCTGCCTTTCAGAAGCTCATGAGCCGTGTCCGCACCCGTATCGACAACGGCAACCGTCAACGCGGTGGTCTTTTGATTACCTGCAAGGTATTTTTTATAGCGGTCGCTCTGAATCATTTCGGCGCCCGTCCGATCGGAAACGGCACAGGAGGCAACGACCTCGTCACAGCAGACATATTCAATATTGCGGTTGTTTTCGAATTGTTCGTAAGCTTCTTTTGCGTCGCTTTCGCTGTCGTACTGAAGCACATAGCGGTTGTCGCCGTCAAAAATGCATTCGGCGGCGGAGTATGTATTTTTGATTTTACCGTCCTTGACGCCGACGATGAGCCGCCTCGTCTGAAACCGGTTGGTGACGATGATTTTTCCGTCGGTATATTCGGCATCAAGGCTGAATTCGTCCGAAGCCTGCTGTTCGGACAGATAGCCGACCGGGACTTTTGTACTCGTTTCGCCGTCAGAAACCGTGACAAAGCCGTTTTCGCATTCGCCGACGGATTCGGCATTCTCAATGACGTCCTCATACGGGGCAAGGTTTTTTTCGCTTTCTTCGTCCGTGACGGTGATTTCGCCTTTTTCTTCGTCGAGTTCAGCATTATATCCCGCTGCTTCGAGCACGGGCACGGCGGGAATCAGCATTTCGGGGGAGTCGGCCTGTGAAAGGTCAATTCCGTATCGGTCAAGGCTGACTGCGTCCTCACCGTCTTTTTGCAGGGTGTTGCTTTCGATATCAATGACGATTTTCGAATAAGCGCTGTCGCACGGATATGCTTGTGTCAGTGTACTGATCTGTTTTTCAAAGTTTCCGGTTTCGACTGCCGGAGAAGCATCACTTGAGAGGGTTTCTTCAAACGCCGCCGAAGCCCTGAGCATAAGATCGGCACAGGCGGGGAAAGCCCCGCCTGAAGAAGTGATGAGAAGAATCAGCGCCAAAGCCGATGACAAAAGTCTCTTTTTCATAATGACTGCAATTCCTTTCCGAAAGGATAAACCGTTTGATTTTGTAATTTTCTGCTCCTGTCAGTCGTACCGCCTTGCTATTCTTGCATAGCGGTAATCGTCATAGCCGATCCCCTGAGAGGAGCGGTAGACGCTCATCACAAGCCCGATAGCAAGATAAAGACAAATCGTTGACGAGCCGCCGGCACTGATGAACGGAAGCGTGATTCCGATAACCGGAAGAAGCATTGTGCACATTCCGATATTGACGACAACCTGAGAGGCAATCATGAACATGACGCCGTAGCAAAGCATCAGAGCCGAAAAATTCTGAGAATTCTTGCCGACCTTTATGATTCTTAATGCAAGCAGGAAAAACAGCAAAAGCAGAATAAACGCACCGACAAAGCCGGCTTCTTCGCAGATCGCCGAAAAAATCATATCGTTTTCGATTTCGGGAACGTAATTGCTTTGGGTATACGGCCCTTTGAAAAGTCCCGTGCCGAAAAATCCGCCCTCCTGCATGGCGACAGCGGCGTGCTGCTGCTGGTAAATTTCGGTCGGGTACGCTTTGGGATTGATCAGTGCAAGAATCCGGTTTCGCTGAATGTTGTCGAATACCTTGTACCAGACAATCGGCGAAACGGCGGCAACCGCAAGAAGTCCTGCAGGAAAATACAGCCAGTGAAGCCCGGCGGCAAACATCATACCGATAAACATCAGAATAAAGATCAGAGCGGAACCCATATCGCCGGTGACAACGACAAGTCCGATGGGAATCGCCGCATGAAGACACAACAGGGCAACGTTCTTTAAAGAGGAAATGTTCTTTTTTACCTTGCCGAGATGATAAGAAAAGGTGATGATGAAAGCAATTTTCAATATTTCCGACGGCTGAAAATATAGCTTGCTTGTAATCTTCAGCCACGAAGTTGCATCGTCACGACCCTCGGGAGATACGGCAAGCGGCGTAAACAGCAAAAACATCAGAAACAGCGAGGCGGCTACGACAACCGGCCAGAGCTTGAAAATCAGGTCATAGTCGATATAGGAAATCACAAGACACGCAACCGTACCAAGGATCAAAGCCAGAATCATAACCTTGGCGTCACGGGATATCCATTCGCCGTCCGACAGCGTTTTGTGGGTCGTACTGGCGACCATAACGATGCCGATGGCGGACAGTATCAGACACAAAAGAAACGTGAGCTTGTCCGTTTCCTTAAACCCCTTTTTTAAAGATTTCAAAACCAAAATATCACATCCGAAAATAAAATTCTTTTTACACGATCGATTATACAGCTATTATATAAGGTTTCGCTTAATAATTCAAGCAATAAATTCAGGTAACTGCAGGTAACCTCTAAAATCCGACATCATTTGCGGACTATGCCGAACATTGTGAGTTTTCAGCACGTGCCTTGACTTATCGCTTTTTTATGATACAATATTAGTATTGGGCAACCTCTAAAAACATCCCGGCATTCGTCATAGCACACAACTAATGCCGTCTTTGTCGTTAAAAATCCTTGAAATACACAGAGTATTCCTACGGATTTTTGCCTAAAATCCGACATCATTTGTGCACTATGCCAAACACCTGGAGTTTTTGAGGTTGCCATTGATTTTTATCGGAAAGGGAAAGCTATGCGAAAAGTTACCGTAAAAAGCGCCGAAGAGACTATGGCTTTTGCCGAAAGACTTGCAAAACAGCTTGACAAACAGGTTGTCCTTGCTTTTTTCGGCGGTCTCGGAATGGGCAAGACGACTTTCACAAAAGGTCTTGCAAAAGGTCTCGGCGTTACCGATGAAGTGTCGAGCCCGACATTTGCTCTTGTTCACGAATACCGAGGAAAAAAGACCTTGTATCACTTCGACATGTACCGGGTCGAAAGCTGGGATGACCTTTATCAGACCGGATTTTTCGATTATTACGAACAGGGCGGTATTCTTGCGGTCGAATGGAGCGAAAACATTGAAAACGCGCTTCCTGAAAACACAATCCGCGTAACATTTGAAAGAGGAAAAGACGAAAACGAGCGGATCATTACCGTGGAAGGGCAGGGTGCGTATGAAAATTTTAGCTGTTGATACAAGTGCCGTCTGTGCAAGCGTTGCGGTGACCGAGGACGACAAAATTATCAGTCTTTGCCAGACGAATGCAGGCCTGACCCACTCGAGAACGCTCTTGCCGATGATCGATGCGGCTTTACAAAACAGTGAAACTGACCTTGACAGCATCGACTTTTTTGCCGTTTCGCAGGGCCCCGGTTCGTTTACGGGAATCCGCATCGGGATTGCGGCAATAAAAGGTCTTTGCGATGCGAAAGGGAAACAGTGCCTGCCGGTGTCGACGCTTGAGGGGCTCAGCCTGAATCTTCTCGGTCAGGACGTGATCGCCTGCTGTGTGATGGACGCAAGATGCAGGCAGGTTTATACGGCGCTTTTCGATATTGAGGGCGAAAAAATCACGAGGCTTTGCGAGGATAAGGCGGTTTCGATCGAAGAGCTCGGAAAAGAGCTCAGTCAATATAACAAGAAAGTGGTATTTGTCGGCGACGGAGCACAAATATGCCACGACAGCTTAGGCTACGATATGGCACCGCCTGTTTTACAGTATCAGAACGCCGCAAGCGTTGCCTTTGCCGCAAAGCGGAAATACGATCGGGACGGAATTTGTCTTCCGGCGGGTGAAGTGATGCCGGTATATTTAAGACTTCCGCAGGCGGAGCGGGAGCTGAAGGCGAAAAAGGAATCAAAAGAATCAATATAAATTTCTATTAATAAAGGAGACAACAACCATGATAGCATTAGGAGCTGACCACGGCGGATTTGAACTCAAGGAAGCCATCAAAAAGCATCTTGACGAAACGGGTGTCGAATATAAGGACTTCGGAACGTTCAGCACGGATTCCATCGACTATGCGAAAATTGCCTTTAAAGCGTGTAAGGCAGTAACCGACGGAGATTGTGAAAAAGCGGTGCTTTGCTGCGGAACCGGTATCGGTATTTCTATGGCGGCGAATAAAGTAAAAGGAATCCGGGCCGCCTGCTGTTCGGACTATTTCAGCGCCAAGTATACAAGACTGCACAACGACGCCAATGCCCTTTGCCTCGGCGGAAGAGTAGTCGGCGCAGGGCTTGCCATCGAGCTTGTTGACGTATTCCTTAACACCGAATTTGAGGGCGGACGGCATCAGAGAAGAGTCGATCAGATTTCGGCGATTGAAAACGGCGAAGAGCTTTAATTGAAAAATTATGATAGAAAAAAAGATTCATTATTGTTGGTTCGGGCGCGGCGAAAAGCCGAAGAAGGCGCAAAAGTGTATTGCCAGCTGGAAAAAGTACTGCCCGGATTATGAAATTATTGAATGGAACGAGGATAATTTCGACGTCGGAAAGTATCCTTATGCCGCCTATTGTCTTGAAAATAAAAAGTACGCTTTTTTAAGTGACTTTGTCAGGCTCGTTGTGATAAATGACCACGGCGGGCTTTATTTTGATACCGATGTCGAGTTGATTCGTTCACCTGATGAGTTGTTACAATACGATGCGTTTTATGGTTTTGAAACCGATGAGTTTGTCAATACCGGTGAAGGCTTCGGTGCGGTGAGCGGTCACGAAACCGTCAAAAAAATGCTGCAATTGTATCTCGATTTAAAGCCGGACGAAAACGGTGCCTATCCGATTGTCGGCTGTCCGCACCTGAACACCGAGGCGCTTTTATGCTTCGGGCTTGAACGCAACGGCAAAGAGCAGACAGTGGCCGGAGCAAAGATTTTTCCGGCGGATTATTTCAATCCGTATGACGACCCGACGGGCAGGCTGAATCTTACGGAAAACACCGTCAGCATTCATTGGTATTCCAAAAGCTGGATGAGCCGTAAATCCGTTGTCCGAAGCGTTCTGACCAAACCGCTTCACCGTCTTTTCGGCAAGGATTGTTTTGAAAAAATAAAAAAGTGAGGAACGGAATATGAAGCCTTATTTGAAAGCGTTTTATAATTCCTGCCGGATTGCATCGCTTAAGGTCAGAAAAAAGTGTCAGATCAGAACGAACGGCGTTCTGCTTTTGGGCTATCATACAAGGCTTTCGATCGCAAAAGGCTCAAAAATCTTGTTCGGCAGGCACGTCATAAGCGACGGAAGATTTACCGCCGTGACGGGTGAAAATGCTGTTCTTGATATCGGCGACGGTGTTTATTTTAACGAAAATGTTATGATAAGCTGTCAGAAAAAGGTCACTGTCGGTTCGGGCTGCCGGTTCGGTCCGGGTGTAAAAATATTTGATAATAATCACCTTTTCAGCCGTGAAAACGGGGTGAAAAGTGAGCTTTCCTGCGGAGAAGTCAGCATCGGCAAAAATTGCTGGATTGCGAGCAATGCCGTGATTCTCAAGGGGGCTCAGATCGGTGACAACTGTGTAATCGGTGCAGGCTGTGTTATCAAAGAGAAGATTCCCGACGGTTCAATCGTTACGGTTCGGCAGGAACTGAAAATCAGGCAGATTGAGGACAGAGAAAGAACATGAAAAAGAAGATTCTGATCATTATGCCGTCCATGTTTATCGGCGGTGCGGAGAGAAGTCTTTTGGGACTGCTCGAACAATTTGACTTTGAAAAATATGATGTTGATCTGTTTCTGAAGCGTCATGAGGGCGAGTTTCTGTCGCACATACCCCCTAAGGTGAACCTTCTGGCGGAAAAGGAAAAATACCGAACCTTTGATGTGCCGATAAAGGGCTTGCTGAAAACGCAGCCGCTGTTTGCCGCAGCAAGAATTATGTCAAAGCTTGCCCTGCGGCTGCACTGCCTGTTTACGGGCGAAAAGCCCGGCGTGTGGATGGGAATGCAGTACACTTCAAAGTTTCTTTGCCCGTTGCTTCCGAGGATAGAGGGAGAATATGATGCGGCAATTTCCTTTCTGGGCGTGCCGGATATCCTTTTGAAAAAGGTCAGCGCAAAAATAAAAATAGCGTGGAATCATACGGATTACCGCATTCTCGGCCCGTGTAAAAAATACGATCGGAAGATTTATTCAAAGCTCGATTACATTGTCAGTGTTTCCGAACAGTGCACGAAGCAGTTTTTGAGTGTTTATCCTCAGCTGAAAGAAAAGGCGGTAACCGTTGAAAATATCATCAGCCGGGAAACGGTTTACAAATTCAGCGAAGAAAGCGTAGAGGATTTTCCACAGGAAGACAGCATAAAGCTTCTTTCCGTCGGACGTTTTTCCGACGCCAAGAACTTTGACAATGTGCCCGAAATCTGCCGCCTGATAAGACGGCAGGGACTGAATGTAAAATGGTATCTTGTCGGCTACGGCGGCGACGAAGAGCTGATAAAAAGTAAAATTGCCGAAGCCGGCATGAGCGATTTCGTGATAATCCTCGGCAAAAAAGAAAACCCGTATCCGTATATCAGGCAGTGCGACCTGTATGTTCAGCCGTCACGCTATGAAGGCAAGGCGGTGACCGTCCGGGAAGCGCAGATTCTTCATAAGCCGGTTGTGATTACGGCGTTTGAAACCTCTGCAAGCCAGCTCACGGACGGGTTTGACGGTGTCATTGTGCCGATGGATAACGAGGGCTGTGCAAACGGAATTGCAGCGGTGCTTCAGGATAAGGAGCTTCAGAACAGGCTGATTGAAAACACAAAGAAAACCGACTATACCAATTCGTGTGAAACAGAAAAACTTTATCGGATGGTGGAATAAATGAAAAAAATATTGATGCTTGACACTTCGATCGGATCCGGAAATATGGGCGACCATATCATTATGGAGTGTGTCAGAAGCGAGCTTGCACCGATTCTTGACAACAGCTTTGTTTATAATATCCCGGCTCAGTTGACAGCATTTAATGAGCTTTCCGTGCTGAAGAATTTCAGCGTTGTTGAGGGGTATTCGTCCTGTGATCTGAAGTTTGCGGGCGGAAGCAACTTGCTTGTTAAGAATCTCAGGCACCCGTATCCGCAGTGGAATATCAATGCC
>JBJFHV010000295.1:0-1998 GCA_051894015.1 Acutalibacteraceae bacterium
ATTATAAAAAAGAGTACAAGGAATTCTATCTTCCGAAAAGCAAGCCCGAAATCGTTGACGTACCGCCGATGAACTATATCGCGGTCAGAGGAAAAGGAAACCCCAACGAGGAGGACGGCGAATATAAACAGGCGGTCGGACTGCTGTACGCAATCGCCTACACAATTAAGATGAGCTACAAAGGCGAGCACAAAATCGACGGCTATTTCGAGTATGTCGTGCCGCCGCTCGAGGGCTTCTGGTGGCAGAACGGCATTGACGGCATCGATTATTCGGACAAATCGGCCTTCAACTGGATTTCCGTAATCCGGCTTCCCGAATTTGTAAGCGTCAGTGACTTTGAATGGGCGAAAGCCGAAGTCGAACGAAAGAAAAAGCTTGACTGCAAAAAAGCGGAATTCCTAACCGTTCACGAGGGCTTGTGTGTTCAGATTATGCATATCGGGTCGTTCGACAACGAGCCGGAAACCGTTGCGGTCATGGATTCATATATAAAAGAAAAGGGATATGAAAACGACTTTTCCGACGACAGACAGCATCACGAAATCTATCTGTCCGACCCGAGAAAAGCAAGCCCCGAAAAAATGAAAACCGTGATCCGTCACCCGATCAGACCGACTGGAAAATAAACGACAAAAAAAGCCGATAAGCCCTGCCAATCCATGGTTGGCGACTTATCGGCTGTTATTTATTTTGTCAGAAACTGACTTCAGTTCAGCTTTCCGTACAGCGAGAAGCCCTCGGCTCCTGCGTCGGTTTTCGGCGCTCTTGTCGGAGCGTCCGGCTTATAGGAGTTGTTCTTTCTCGGACCGCGTCCGCCCTGACGGCCTCTGCCGCCTCTTGAACGGTTGTTGTAACCGCCCTTTGACGGATGCGTCGGCTTGACGCCCTCTTCGAGTGTGATCACAACGCGTCTTTCCGCGTCCGAACCGACGGAATAAGAGGTTACACCCTCAATTTCCTGAACCGTTGTGTGAATGATGCGTCTTTCGTACGGATTCATCGGCTCAAAGGTAACGTTGCGTCCGTATTTGAGCACCTTTGCGCTGTTCTTTTTGGCAAGCTCAGCGAGTGTGTGCTTTCTCTTTTCGCGGTAATTTCCGACATTGACGGAAATTCTTGTATATTCGCCCTCAGCCTTCTTTTTATTGGCTGTCAGTCTTGTCAGGTACTGAATCGAATCAAGGGTTTCGCCGCGTCTTCCGATCACAAGACCGTAATCGTCTCCGCAGTCGATTTCAAGAAGGACTTCGCCGTCTGAAAGTGCGAACGCTTCAATATCAACCTTTTCGGCGCCCATAAGAGAAATAATCTGTACGAGATAGTCTCTCGCCGCCTGAAGTCCGGGCTTGGAAGCGTCAATTTCAATCTTTTTGCGTTCCGGTTCAGCCGTCGCTTCTTCGGGCTTTGCCTGCGGCTTCTGAGCCTTCGGAGTCTCAGCCTTTTTGGCAGCCGGCTGCTGCGGCTTCTTTGCGGCCGGGGCAGGAGCAGCCTTCGGTGCGGGCTTTGCTTTGACAGGCTCTTTCGGTGCGTCGGGCGCTTCATAATAGGCCCTTACCTTCGCGGGAGCACCGCCGAAAAGACCGAGCACCTTTTTCTTCGGTATCTCGAGAATTTCGGTTTTCACTTCAGCCTCAAGCGGAGCGGCAAGCTGTTTTATGGCATTCGCCGCCGCGATTTCAACGGTTTCACCCGTTGCTGTTGCTTCGTGTATCATAATATCACCACCGTTTTTTCAGATAATAACTGTCAATTAATTGTCATTTGCGCTCTGTAAAGCCTTTTTTCTTGCCTTTTCATAAGAACGCTTTTCAATCGTTTCGTCCACCATCAGTTTTGCAATCGTCTTTCTCGGGGCGTAAACATGGCCGAGAATCAATGTCTGAACGAAAGCGATCAGGTTCGAAAGAATCCAGTACATACCCATACCTGCGGGGAACTGGAAGCTGAACCACAGGGACATCAGCGGCATCATAAGCATCATACAGCCCATCATCT
>JBJFHV010000296.1:0-1988 GCA_051894015.1 Acutalibacteraceae bacterium
AGAAAAAACTCGGCTGAGAAAATGCGTACCAAAAGAACTTCTTTGCATACTTTCTGACGCGTCTGTCAGAAAGTATGTGCCCGCGCGGCATTAGCGCAAAGGTAAAGATATAGAAGAAGCTAAATCCAAAAAGTACAAACTGACCATTAGTGAAATAAACTAAAATTTATCACTCAGTTCACGGATCGGGCACTCAACTTTCAATCAAGTACCATGTACCCCGGCATTGGCGCCGCCATGCGACCGGCTCGGGCACCCTGCTTTCAATTAAGTACTATGCACCCCGGAATCATAATACGAACAAATATACATACGGAGGAAATTATGCTGCATATCATCTGCGGACGAAAAGGCGTCGGAAAGACAACATATCTTCACCGCCTGCTTTTTGAAAAAATCAAAGAAACCGATGCAAAAGTGATTTTGCTCGTGCCCAAGCACTTTACTTTTGATACGGATAAAAGCGTGCTGGACATTATGGGGCCGCGATATGCGTCGAATGTTGACGTACTGAGCTTTTCACGCCTTGCCGGAACGGTTGTCAAAACTCTCGGAGGAACGAATAAGCCTGTCTTGAGTGACGGCGTCAATGCCGCCATGATGGGGCTGGCTCTCGATTCGGTCAAGGATAAGCTGACCTTCTTTTCACGTCATTATCATAACATTTCATTTATCAAAAAGATGGTCGATGAGGTCGGCTCGCTGAAACAACAGTCGGTTTCTCCGTCCTTGCTCGAAAGCTCGGCAAGAAAACTGCCCGACGGCCTTCTGAAACGCAAAATGCTTGAAACGGCTTTGATTTACGACGCTTATGATGCTTTGGTTGCCGAAAGCTTTTTTGACGACCGGGATATGCTGACGCTGGTCGCCGAGGTTCTTTCCCGTTCTGACTTTTTTAAGGGCAAAACGGTTGCCATTGATAATTTTATCTCCTTTTCCGGTCAGGAACGGGCCATTATCGAACAGATGCTCAAAGGCGCGGACGATGTTTACATGACGGCACTGAGCGATAACCTTGAAAACACGGATCTGTCAAGTCCGTTTGCCGTTGTAAACGACACGATGAGGAAAATACGGGGGCTTGCCGAAAAGAATTTTTGCCGAGTGAAAAAGCCTGTTTATCTGACAAGTGAAAGCGCAGGAGCGGCAACAGACGAAAACGCACAGCTTTCTTACCTTGAAGAAAATCTTTTTTCGCCCGATGCCGAGCCGTATGCGCCCGAAAGCGAAGAGGAGGCTTCGTGTGTTCATATTGCCGAAGCGGCGGATGCAAGGCAGGAATGTGACTTTGTTGCCCGCAGGATCAAAAGTCTGATCCGGGAGGGGCAATACCGTTGCCGTGATATTGCTGTGGTGTACCGGAATGCCGAGCCATACGAGAAGCTGATCCGCCACAGTCTGAAAAAGTACGATGTTCCCATTTTTGAAGATAAACGTCAGCCGATTGAAAACGAACCGCTGATGATTGCCGTCGGTGCGGTGCTTGATATCTGCGCAAACGGCTTTTCCACCGAGCGGCTGATGCGGTACATGAAAACGGGGCTTACCGAATCCGCAACAGAGGAGACGGCAAGACTTGAAAACTACGCTCTGATGTGGGATATAGGCGCGAAAGACTGGCAAAAGGACTTCACGGAAAACCCCGACGGCTTCGGGGTCGAAATGAACGAGGAAAGAAAAGTTCAGCTTGCGCTGATTAACGAAACCCGAAGAAAAATCGTCGAGCCGATTGCCGGACTGAAGAACAGACTTTCTGACGGTACGGCGAAAGAGAATATAACCGCAATTTATCAGTTCCTGATTGACAATAGCATCAACGAAAAGCTGAAAGACTACGCCATCCGGCTTGAAGAAAGCGGAAATGTTGAGCTTGCCCTTGAGCAAGAGCAGATCTGGGACATTCTGATGAACGTTTTCGATAAGCTTGCGGGCGTGTTGGGCGAAAGAACTGTTTCCCCGAAGCGGCTTCTTGAGCTTTTCAGCCTTGT
>JBJFHV010000297.1:0-1985 GCA_051894015.1 Acutalibacteraceae bacterium
TTTCAAGAATCGCTCTCTGATCGTCGGCACTGACGTCAATGCCGATGAAGCTGTTGACCCATTCAGGCAGGAAAGGAAGCGTTCTTTGAAGCTTACTCGACTTGTCGCAGTCGATAATGCCGTTTACAACATCACCGGCGTCAAGAAGCTGAACAAGCTCAAGCGCACGCATTAAAGCCGGCATACAGTTTTGCGGATCGAGCTCTTTTTCGTATCTGCCCGAAGCCTCGGTGCGAAGTCCGAGCTTTTTGGAAGTAATTCTTGTTGACGGACCGTTGAAACAGGCACTTTCAAATACGATCGTATTGGTGTCGTCCATGATGCCGCTGTACTCGCCGCCCATGACACCGGCTACCGCCACCGGCTTGTCAGCGTCCGCGATGACAAGCATTTCGGGTGTGAGCGTTCTTTCGATTCCGTCAAGGGTGGTAATGGTTTCACCGTCCTTAGCGTTTCTGACGATAATGCTGTGATTGTTGATATAACGAAGGTCAAACGCGTGCATCGGCTGACCGTATTCGAGCATCACATAGTTTGTGATGTCGACGATATTGTTGATAGGTCTTACACCGCAGGCACGAAGTCTTTCTCTCATCCAACGGGGAGAGGCTTTGACTCTGACGTTTTTGACAACGGCGCCGCAATAACGGTAGCATTTGTCCGGGTTTTGAATTTCAACACTCAAAAGCTCATTCACGTCACCGTCCGACGGTGAAACATAAGGAATATGTGTTTTGAGCGGCTTTTTGAACGTTGCCGCCGCTTCTCTTGCCAGTCCGATAACAGAAAGGCAGTCCGGACGGTTCGAAGTGATTTCAAATTCGGTTACAGTGTCGTTCAGACCGATCGCTTCCCGGATATCCATACCGAGCGTTCTGTCGCAGTCGTCGCCGAGAACAAAAATACCGTCCTCGATCGCATACGGGAAGTCGTGAGCCGTAAGCCCGAGCTCACCGAGAGAGCAAAGCATACCGTTGCTTTCCACACCGCGAAGCTTGCCCTTGGTAATCTTCTGTCCGCCGTGAACCACAGAATGATCCATCGCGACGGGAACAACATCACCGACTTTCAGATTCTGTGCGCCGGTAACAATCTGAATGTTCTCATCCTTGCCGACATTCACCATGCAAATCCACATGTGGTCAGAATCCGGATGCCGTTCAAGGCTTTCGATTCGACCCGTAATAATATTGTCAAGCTCACTGCCCTCAACTTCAAACGATTCAACCTTAGAGCCCGAGAGTGTCATTTCATCAGCAAATTCCTTGTCACTTACGTCAAGGTCAACAAAGTCGAGAAGCCATTTTTTCGATAAATTCATTTCCCTGCACCTCCTTAAAACTGATTGAGGAATCTTACGTCATTTTCATAAAGCAGACGCATATCATCAATATTGAAGCGGAACATAACGAGTCTTTCGAGACCCAGACCGAAAGCAAAGCCGCTGTAAACGTCGGGGTCGATTCCGCAATTACGAAGCACCTTCGGGTGAACCATACCGGCACCGAGAATTTCGATCCAGCCCTCACCCTTACACATCGGGCAGCCCTTGCCGCCGCAGCGGAAGCACGAAACGTCGATTTCACACGACGGTTCGGTAAACGGGAAGTGATGCGGACGAAGCCGGATTTTTGTCTGCTCGCCGTAAAGACGCTTTGCGAAGGATTCAAGGTTACCCTTAAGATCTGCCATGGTGATGCCCTTATCCACAACAAGTCCCTCTATCTGATGGAACAGCGGCGAATGGGTAGCGTCAACGGCGTCCGAACGATAAACACGGCCGGGAGCGATAACACGAATCGGAGGCTTCTGATTTTCCATGACGCGGATCTGGCACGGTGAGGTCTGCGTTCTCAGAAGCATTTTCTCGGTGATATAAAATGTATCCTGCGTATCTCTCGCCGGGTGATTTTCGGGAATATTGAGGGCTTCGAAGTTATAGTAATCCCATTCAACCTCGGGACCCGAAGCAATATTGAAGCCCA
>JBJFHV010000298.1:0-9491 GCA_051894015.1 Acutalibacteraceae bacterium
TGTTTCAAATGCAGGCATTTATCAATCGAACATGACACCCGGATTGAGCTGCGCCGGGGAGCGCCAGAGAATACCGAACTCAAACAAGAACTGCGCTTTTAAATCCCATTTTTCCAGACAGAAATTCATCTGGTTGGTTTTATCTATCTTTTCCTCCACCTTGTCAATCACCGCAAGGTATTCCTCCGTTTTCTCAACAGGATCGTTTTTTATGAATCCCCGGCGGTTTTCCTGGGCCGAGAGAAGCAATTCGCGAATCCTTTCATCCGGCAGTCTGCCGGACACAATTTCCACAAGGTCGGAGCAATCGTCCGGTTCATAATAATTTCTTGCCTTGACCGCCAGATAAAAGCAGTTTTCCAACTGTTCCATGTCATCACTGTCATATTCTCTGAGTTTCATAAGCTCTGTATGAGCTTGAAGCAGCGGTGTGTAATATTTCACGGACATTCCCGTCCGGCACATTTCGTCATATGCTTGGGTGAGATACCAAAGTGCAGGAATGGTTTCCTCCAGCGTTTCTATATCGTTATCCCACCGGCGAAGCACAAGCTCCGCCATTTCCGAAAGATAAGGGCTGTCCTTGTAGGTAGGCGCCGCATATTCGTGTTCCTTATGGCTTTCAATGATATTGTATAATTCTGCGATTCTTTCCAAATCCTCTTGCGAAAAGGGCATGGTATTCCTCCTGTCTGTAAGCTTATTCCGTCATCGCTTTGACAAAACCGATAACATTCTGTGCGGCATTATACCGCAGAGTTCCAATATCAAAAGGAAACTCCGCAAGACGCTCCTGTGAGAACGGAAATAACAGCTTGACAGAATAGTAAGGCTCGTCCGCCTTGTCTGCTATGATTTTCCGCAGTTCGTCCTCATCCCGTGCAATCAGTCCGTTTTTATAGAAGTAATTGATTTTGTTCGGCTCGCACTTAGGATACAGTTCCGTATCAAAGCTGTGGTCGGCGGCGATATCTGCGTCACACAGATTAAAGTAATCATAGGAGGCGCCGCCAAAGCGGGAATCCCACGCCGCATCCGTATGTGCGGTTACTCCGTTGATTCTTGTAATGTTCCACGAATGCGGTTCTTTCTTCCCGTCCGGAAGCAGGGCTTCGCCTATTACAACGATGGAAGCAATCCCCAGTCGGTCACACAGCAGCTTATAGGTTTTTGCAAAGCCTTCACAAACACACCGGTCGCGGAGCAGGGCGCCGATTACCGAGAAGCAATCCTTATCATACGGCTCCTCGGCCGTATGGATGGAATACAGAAAATTATGCACACTGAGTTGCTTTGCAAGCGGACTCATATCCGGCTTTATGCGGTTCTTTATAAACCGTTCTACTTTCTTTTCTACCTCTGCCCATAGCTGTTCGGCTTCTTCCTTCGTGTAGTCGTACTGAAAAATCAACTGAATATACATTGGCGTTTGCTTGACGATTACCCGATGTCGATTTAGATAGAAGAAAACCGGATTGTCAAACAGTACGGCGGTCATGATCTTCCCCGTGTCTACCGTAAACGCTTTGCCCATACCGGCGTGAAGTGATAACGCCGGTTCAAAGCGAAGAAGCGCTTCGCATATCCGATCATATAGATTTTTCTCACCGTCCGTCAGACGGGAATAATAAAACTTGGAGCCGTTATCGTTCATCTCGTACCTCGCCTTATTTTTCTTCTGCTATTTCTTGGTACACCGATTCGCTCTTACAGACAAGGTCTGTGTTGACGAGAATGCCCACCGACATATCATCGCCGCTGCCTTTTTCGGAAAGCGTCGGCAGATACTCCTTTAATTGTGCGACGGCGGTTTCCTCATCCGTCTGTGCAAAAGATTTCAGCGTCACGCGGTAAAAATCATACAGCCTTTCATCCCCGGCAAAGCAATCGTCAATTCCGTCACTGCCGATAAATACAGCGGCGGGCAAGGTGCGGCTGAAGCAAAACCGAAATTCTTTGGCGGCATTTTCGTCGCAAAGAGAGGTGGTGACATTCAAAAAACATTCCTCGTCCCACGGAATCGGCTGTGTAAATTCACCGTTTTCCGATACGGCCACGCACTTCCCATCGCCGATCTGAAGTCCCAGCCAGAAATCCTCCGCCAATACTGCGCCGATAAGTGTTGTGCCGTATGCGGCTTGCAGCCGTTCTCCTGCCTCATATCTGCGCCGCGCCTTTTCCGATACGCCGCTTAGCTCATCTTCATCAAAAGGATGTTGCCTCATATCTTGCTCGACAAGGCTGTTCCAACGAGCGATTATGCTTTTGATAAGTTGTTCAATACGGGACTTTCGCTGTTTTTCCGTAGCCGCCGCAGAAAGCGCCGCTATTAAATCGGGATTTTCCATACAGTCCATAAAGGAGGCGGCTGCCAATTTGCTCCCTCTGTCGGAGCGACAATAATCTGCGCCGCCATGACCGTCGCACACAACAACAAGGCGGCATTCCGTCTTTTCACAGCTTTGCGAACAGTCCTGACAGACCGTGCCGTTTTTGATATGTGAGGCACCAATGACTGTCAAATGGAATGCCCGATAGTCCGTCACCATTCCAAGTCACCGTCATCATCCGGCTCGGCGGCTTTTACCTCGTTTATTTTGTCAATCATCTCATCCTGCTTGTTTGCAGCCTCGTCCACGCCGCCTTTGCCGACACCGCTGGACTTTGATCCGATTTGGGATGCAGTAACTGAAACAAAGCGGATCATTTTGGTGAGCGCTTCCGGCGTATGCACGGTAAGCACCGCTTCTTTATTGCCTGTGAATTCGGCAAGTACATCACGGTTCGCGTCCTCGCCGATGGCGACCGCTACCTTGATGGCCTTTTTGAACCAGTTATTCTCTTTGAGCTTTGCGAGGGAGGATGCATATTCATCGGTAGGCTCGCCGTCCGACAGCAGAAAAATAGCGGGTGCAAAGGAACCGGCCACATCGCCCATAAAGGCTTTACGGGACAGTTTTTCGTTGAGTTGCTTACAAGCCTCACCGAAATCGGTCAGTCCGTCCGCCGTCAGAAAGCTCCATGTAAAGTCCTCCGCGTCCATCGGCGCAGGGGTTATCCATCTTGTACCGCTTGAAAATTCCAGCACAGCGATCTTGATTGCCGCGTCGGCATTTTCGCCGGATATTTTTCGTATTTCGGGAATAACCTCCTCAATGGCGGAATTGAGCGTTCCCATTTTTGAGCCGTCCATACTGCCGGAGGCATCCACCACAAAGAAAAGCGTCATTGTTCTGCGGGAAACCTCCACCGCACCTTCATATATATTTGCCATATGTAAAAACCTCCTTATTCGATCATCCCAGCGCAGTTTGGAAAATGAATCTGTTTTGTTTTGGTTACAACCATCACTTCGTTTTTAGCAATCGGCTTTTGTGTTCCATCCTTGTTCTCAGCGTTCCAGATTTCATCGCTCAGATTCCGAAGTCCCCATATTGCCGGATTTTTCATACTTCGTATTACCTCGCCGGTGATTTCTCTGAAATCATCGCTATCCCGGTCGGTGTGGCACCGATAGAGCTTCATGCCGGGGAACAAGGCAACCTTGTAGCGGTTCTGTGATAATAACACAGGCGGTCTCGGAATTTTCAAGCCGCAATTTATACATAAGCTGTCGCTGTCAAGATTCAGGAATGTTTCCCCGCCGCAGGGACATTTCACGATGCAGTCCCGAAGACAAGTAAAGACGATTTGCCAATCGTTATCGGTAGGGCGGGGCTCCTGCCCGTTCATAGCGTTCTTGGAAAATGCTTTCAAAAACTGCTCACGAATGAATTTGGGATACACCGGCCAAAAGCGCAAAGCGTTCGCATGGATGCCGTGTACCGGGCGGTTGGAATCATCGGTTTTATCATAAATAAATACCGGCTCTTTGCCGTAAAATTTCAGTTCCAGTTCTTCCGTCAGACAGGGATGCTCCACCACGCGCTTTCCCTCCAGCGGATGGTCTAAAAACAAAAGGCGGAACAGCACGACCGCCAGCGAAAACCGATCGGTCATAATATCCGGTCGCTTGATATTGCGCACCACCTCCGGTGCCATATACCGCGCCTTTCCGGCAATGCCAAGACTCTCTCCGTAGGGTGCCACATTGTCGTTGTCGCAGATGAGTACCTCGCCGGTTGCCGGATCAAGGAAGAAGTTTCCGTCGTTCAGATCCTGATAGGAAAACCCTTTTCGGTGCAGCTCCCGAAAGCCGTTGGTAATATTCAGCGCCGCATTGGCCGCCGCAGACAGAGAGGAAAAATGAACCTTTGCCAGCAGGAAATCCGAAAACTCCCTGTAATTGGACGGGCGCAGCCTCATAACATATCCAAAGCTGCCGTCCTTTTCCTTTGTCAGAAACTCCGGCCACAGAAATGCCGGAGAGGGCGCACCCTGACGGATATTGTTTTCAAGATTCAGATAAAATCGGCGGGGATTCTGCAGGGCAGTTTTGTGATACCACTTCAGCGCATACTCCTGCCCGGCGACACGCACACGGTACACCGTGCCTTGACCGCCCTCGCCGAGTTTTGCAATCACTTCGGCTGACTGACCGTTTTGCAACGGAATCCTGCTGCCTTTTGTAAAATACTGTTCCATAGAGTTCTCCCTTATGAACGGTCAATAGAAAAGCGGATGCCGTCAATGCGGTCTTTGCCCTCACCGAAGAAGAAGTAGGCGTAGCCGTCGATATTGTCGAGAAAACCCGTGTCTTCCGCCAGCGGATCGAACTGGAGCAGCAGTTCCTCATCCGTTTCATAGCCGGAGGAGGGAATGCCGAACAGCCGAATCCCGTCAGAGGCTTCATCGGCAGGCTCAAAGCTCATGAGCCAATCCTCATTCAAATGAGCAAACTGCGGTTCTGCTTCGTTGAAATCGTCAATCACCACGTTCGGCTCGCCGTCATAATAATACGCCATCGCCTGATAGGGGTACATCTCCACATCGAGGAAAAGATAAAGATATCCCGTGTGCGGCAGTTTGTTTTCTGTGTCAAATTCTGCAATATCCGAAAGCCGTATCTGTCCAAAGAAGATAACATCCTCCGAAAACCGCTCCTGCCACTCTGCCGGCATCACCGGTGCACCGAAGAATTTACTTGCACCAAAGTCGTGCTTTCCGTCCGCTTTTTTTATTCTAATTCCAATCGCATTCATAGCCGTGCCTCCTAAATCAGTTTAAATTGATAGAAATATCCGCCGTCAAAGGAGTGCGGCCGATAGGTTATTTCTTCACCTTTTTTAAGCATCCAGACTTTATTGTATTTAGGATCGGCGCAGTGTACCGAAAGGCTGATACCGGTTTCACATACCTCGTCTATGGTAAAATGCCGCTTGCCTTTTCCGAAATCGGGGATATCCCCGATTTCACAGGGAACGCTCACATCGGCGGTTACTCTTTCACGGTAGCCTCCCGCCACTCGGTTGATTCCCCAAGCCGTTTCCTTGATTTTCAGTTTCATTTTATTTGCGCCTCCTTTAGTCCCGTCCCTCGCCGGAAAGCCACAGATAATGCGCCGCTTTTTTACCGTCCGGCTGAATGTGTAAAAGACCTTCGGTGTATATCTCATAAAGCCTTATCATAGCCGAGCGCACGCCCTGTTCGGCGGCTTCGGTGTAGAGGAGAAGTGCCGCGTCAATATCCCTGTCCGTGCCAAAGCCGTTTTCATACAAATACGCCGTCTGATACATTGCCGAGCCGTCGCCCGCATCTGCCGCACGGGAAGCCCACAAAAACGCTTCACGGTCGTCACGGGTTTCGGGGTAGCCGAGATGATACGCCATACTCAGAGCGTTCATCGCGTCGGTATCGCCTGCTTCGGCGGCAAGACGATACCACGCCATCTGTTTTTTGTGCTGCTCCCTGATTTTTCTCTTTGGCTGTTTTTCGGAATATTCCAAATCCCGAAGCTGTGCCGCCTGCTGCCAAAACGGGATATCTGTGTCTGCAAGCTCCGAATCGGCAAGGGCGATAATCGCCTGAACACTTCCGCCGTCGGCGGCACGGCGAAGATACTGTCTTGCCAGTTCTTTATTGTAAAAGCCGCCGTTTTTGTCAAGATAAACCGCTGCCGCGCTCAGCAGAGCGTCAACCTGCCCCGCTTCAATGGCTTTGTTAAACCACCCGGCGGCACCGGTTTCATCATTTTCCTTTTTGCATAACTGTGCCATCTGCCAAAGGGCGTCAATGTTGCCTTTGTCGATCTGCTCCTGCAAAATTTCACGGATCGGGCGGAGGTCAAAGCCGTCTGCAAGCCGCGCTTTTGCCTTTTCATCTCCGAGCCCTGCCGCCTTTTCGCACATTTCCTTGGCTTCGGCGGCTTGCACCTCATATACGCCGCTGTCGTGTAAATGACATAACGCAAAGCAGGCGCGGGCGTTGTCCTTCTTCGCCGCTGCACGCAGAAGCGTGAGGGCTTCCTGCAAATCCTTTGCGCAGCCGTACTGACCGTATACACGGGCAAGGGCTAAATCAACCATGGCGTCGGGATTACCCATATCGGCGGCACGGCTCAAGGGCGCGAACACCTCGCTCCACTTGCCGCTTTCCATAAATGCAAGCGCCTTTTCATAACACCGTTTGCCTTCAATCGCCATTTTGCGGCGACATTCGTATTCACGCTCCTGTACGCTCTTGCTTGTCGATACGCCCTCATAGCAGCGTACCGCCTCCGGCCAGTCCTCATATAATTCGGCAAGAAATCCCTTGCGCACCAGTACATCGAAGTTATATCCGTTAAAGCTCCCGGCGACGATCAGATGATGCAGTCCGCATTGCATTTCCGCAAGTTCGGGAACCGAAAAATAACAGCCTGCAAAGCACGCGTCGGCTTCGTTTCCCAGCGGAAAATCGCCGTCGAACGATGCGTCCATATCGTCCATGATCTTTGCCATCTCAATATAATACATATCATCGTGCGACGATGAGGGCGGCTCCGGCCTATTTCGCTCCGTAATGAGCTCACCGGCTTTTTCGGCGCGTTTTGAGAGCCTTTGTGCCAAATCCTCCGCAGCCGGAAACTCCGCCGCAATGGCGGCATATTCCTTTAGCCATTCCTGCAATTTTGCCGTGGGTTCTTCTCTGTATTTTATTCCAAGCACCGTTTCGGGTTTCATATGCGCCCCTCCTTTACACCACAATGATAGCACATCATGTAGATCGTTTGGTCGCCGCAGCGGCGACATTTATTGGCCGTTTTTTACGGCCTCAATACGCGCTTTCCATACGGCCGCTGATTCATCTCCGAGCGCTTCAGACTTTTCGGCATATTCTTCGGCTTTCTCGATATTAGGCTCAAATCCGTATCCGTACAGATATGCAAAAATGAGATATGTGGTTGCGTACATTATATTCTTATCATCAGGTTGCATATTTAATGCCGTATCGTTTGCCTGCCGATTAAAATCAGGCTTTTGCTTCAACAGCCTTTCAACGAGCTGCAGGGTTTCTTCATCAAAATCCCCTTTGTAAACTGAAGCCCAAACAGCGCCGAAAATCCGTTCCACAGCAGATGTTTCCAGCTTTTCGATACCTAACCCATATAGTTCTCCAAAACAACCGTGCAGAGCTATTCGTCCGATGCTTTTGTCGTATTCGTTTTTTCTTATCCTTTTATACGCTTTTTCCAAAACCGATTTTGAAGCGGTTCCTTCAATCAGTGTTTCCATTGCTTCGTCGTATGACATTATTCCAAACAGTCCCATAATATATTTCTCCTTTTGTTCAATTACTCAGCCGCCGTGTAATCGCTTTTTTCCGGGATCATGACCGAATCCCCCTCGGTGGGTTTTGTAATTTCAATATAGATAAATTTATCGGCAGTTTTTTCGTAATACTTGCCTCCGGTTGTCTCGTACAAAACGGTATCGCTGTCGCCCTTGATAATATGGGCAATAAGATACTGTTCGGGATCGTCAAGCTCGTCTGCGGATGTGTAGCTACCCTTGCAGCAGCAGTTTTCAGGCAGATAAGTGCTCAGCTTATCCATAATCTCGCTGTATTTTTTGCTGCTCGTGTTATAGGCGACTTTTTGCTCCCCGTCCTCGTAAATTATTCCATCTCTCAGCACAAAGGTCTTATTTGAAAGTTCATCAAAGCCGTCATTAAATGTCCACTGCATAAAAACCTCGTCCGATAGGGTGTATTTTATGACCTCCGCTACACCGCCGCCAGAGTAATACCGCATTTGATAATCGTTTGAATCGATGTTTCCTTTAAGCGTTTCAAGGGTATATTCGGCACCCGATTTAAACAGAACATAGTCCTCAATGAGCTTGTCGCTTTTCTCGTATTTGTCGAGCTTTTTATTCATCGCCCATTCATATAGATTACTGTTGCCGAAAGCACAGTTTTTAAACAAAAGCAGTCCGCCGCCGATCAGGGCGACAATAACGAAAAAGATCAAAAACTTTTTGAATCCCCGCCCCGCTTTTTTGGCGACCCTGACACTGCACTCACTGCAAATGTCATCCGACATTGTGGCGTACCCTTTCTCATCGACCGAAACATCTTTGGATAAGCTTTCAAATTCTTCATATTCGGAAAAGCGTACAGGAGTGCCGCAGTATTTGCAGCAATGCTTGACCTTGCCTCTATATACATATTTAGTGTTGTAGTCGCTCATAGTTTTCTCTCCTCCTATTTCACATCGCTGTAAATTCTGATTTTCACCGTTTCCGCTTCCGGATGCTTGTCGGGAGCGTAAGCGGTGTATTGCTTTGTTGTTTCATACGGCACATTGGTGATGCTTATATAAATTTCACCGTCAATGTCCGCTATGTCTTTGCTGATTTTCAGGCGTTTATAGCGGCAAAGCGGGTATTCGAGACGGCTTAAATCATACTCGCCGTCCTCAAAGGGAAATTCCGCCTTTGCTTTTCGGACAAGTCCGCCGCCCTGCGACGTCATTTCGATGCAGACTACGCTTTGAAACAGCTCCGACAAATCCAGCTCTGTTCCTACCGTTCGTCCGCAGTCAAGGCAGATCGTTATTTCTTGTCTGCGGTCAAAGGGATTGCCGTTTTTGCCGCCGGTGGTCTGCAAACGGGATGAGCCGCAATAAGGGCAGGTCAACATCCGCTACCACCTTCTTTCTTTAACTCATCGAGCAAGTCATACAGCTCGTCGATTTTGTATTTATTGTGGCAGTTTTTCTCCCACTGCTCAGTCTCCCAATCCTCCTGCCTGCTCATCAGCTTGTTTGCCATTGCATCGCCGTAGCCGGCGTTCCATGCCGTCCAATGCGCGCCCGCGAGACTTTTCAGCTTTTCCTCAATCGTCATCGTGTCTTTTACAAGATAGGAAAGCATTTCTTCCAGCTCTTTGATTCGACTGCGTTTTTCGTCTGTCATTTTTGCACATCCTTATATAGCATTCATACTGCCGTTTGTTACCCGTATCAGCTTTCTTGCCTCGTAATCGGAATAGCCCATAGCCCGAAGCTCTTCATAGCTGTAGCCGGGATTCATAGCGCCAAATATTCCGGTAACAAGCAGTATCACAGAGGC
>JBJFHV010000299.1:0-1981 GCA_051894015.1 Acutalibacteraceae bacterium
AGGGGCGCCGACTTTGAAAGCGGAAAGCTTTTTGAAAGAGTCAAGGCAATGATCCCGATTCTGATTCCGCTTTTTGTTTCCGCCTTTAACCGTGCGTATGAGTTAGCGTTTGCGATGAGCTGCCGCTGTTACCGCGGCGGAGAGGGCAGAACAAGAATGAAACAGCCGAAGATGAAAGCGGCGGATTATCTGATTCTTTTGCTCTTTGTGCTGATTATGGTTGGCGTCATTTTATTAAATCACTTTTTCGGAAAGATCGTATAAAAATGGAAAATCAATCAAGAAATCTGCTTCTTACCCTACGCTATGACGGATCTTCTTTTCACGGCTGGCAGTATCAGCCGAATTGCCGGACGGTTGAGGATGAACTGAAAAAAGCGATCAGACGTATCCTCGGCGAAGAGGTAAAGCTTCAGTCGTGCAGCCGGACCGATGCCGGTGTTCATGCCAATATGTTTTGCTGTAATTTCAGTACAGAAAATCAAAGAGCAACCGATAAAATCATTCTCGGACTGAACGCGGTTTTACCCGATGATATTGCCGTTTACGACTGCGAAGAAAAGGACGCCGGGTTTCATGCGAGGTATGACTGCAAGGGAAAAGAATATATTTATAAAATATGGAACGCAAAACAAAGAAACCCGTTTTTCAGCGGATACGCTTTGCATTTTCCCCGGAATTTAGATGAAAAAAAGCTCGATAAAATCGCGTCCGGCTTTGTCGGAACGTATGATTTTACTTCGCTTTGCGCAAGCGGCTGTACCGTGAAAAGTATGACAAGAACAATTTTTGACTGTTCTGTCCGCCGGGAGGGCGAACTGGTGGTTTTCTCCGTACACGGAGACGGCTTTTTATACAATATGGTTCGCATTATGGTCGGAACAATTCTTGATATATCCGACGGAAAAATCAACGAACCGGTCAAAAAAATTATTGAGGCCAAAGACAGAGACCGTGCGGGCGTAACCGCACCGGCCTGCGGCCTGTATCTGAATAAGGTCTTTTATGAATAAGAGGTGAAAACGATGACCGATGAAAACGATATCAGCAGAAACGAAACGGACGGAAAAAAGGAGAAAAATAACAATGCGAGGATCAGCGTCGTTATCCTTTTGATCGTTGTTGCCGTAATCGTGGTGGCAACTTTTCTTATCGCAAATTCCGATGCCTATTTGTCATCCTCTCAGCCGACAACGCAAATGAACGTTGTACAAAAGGATAACGGCGAGAATAAAAATGATGACGGCGGCGATACGGCATCTGTCAAGGGCTTCCCGATCTCTTTTGGAAACAGCATCATTGAAAGTGCGGTCAGTGCCAACACCTGTGTTTTCGTTCTGACCCACGACACCGTTGCCTGTATTTCAAATACCGGAAAGATCACATTCACGTATTCCCTTGCGTTTTCCGACCCGGTGATAAAAAGTTCATCGGATTATGCGATTGTTTATGACCGTCAGGGAATCGGTTTTCTTGTCTTTAATACGAAAGGGCTGTATTTTGAGGGCAGCAGCGATGAGGACGGAAAAATACTTACCGGCGACGTTTCCAATGACGGAATGGCGATCGTTGCATCAAGACGAACCGGCAGCGCAAGTGCGTTGACCGTTTATAAAAAAGGGGAAGGCAGTGTTTTTGCATGGTCCTGCGCCAAGGAACATATTTTGTGTGTGGATATCAGCAAGAACGGCAAAAACCTTGTCTGTGCCGCAATCGGAAGTACCGGCGGTGAGATTTATACAAAATGCTATGTTTTCAATATAGAAGAAAAAAAGAACACGGCGGCCGTCACCTTTAAGTCGAGTGCTCCGACGGACTGTATCATTGAGTCGTCGAAGGTTCACCTTGTCTTTACGGATAAAATTGCACTTTTTGATTATACCGAAGAAAAACCGAGGCCAATCACCAATGATTTTGATTCAACGATGGAGAAACGGGCATGCGATACGAACGGAAATGTTGCCGTGCTCACGAAAAAGAT
>JBJFHV010000300.1:0-1970 GCA_051894015.1 Acutalibacteraceae bacterium
AACGCCGCCGTTGAAAATAACCTCGTCCTCGGCGTAAAACACCGTTCCGTTGTCTTTTTCTGTGAGGCACAGCGCCGATACGGGATATTCACCTTTTGCAAAAGAGATAACCTTTTCTTCCTTGTCTGAGCTTTCTGCAAGCTGTAAGGCTTTTTGTACGGTCTTCACGGGACTTTTTTCCGTTCCGCTGTTCTTGTCGTCCCCGTCAGGTGAGACGAAGATGTCGCTCTTTAATTTTTGACGTTCCTTTTTTTCGGGAACACTCAGCCCCACGGGTGTCGGCTGAGGTTCACCCATTTCGTTTCTTGCCGAGCACGAGGACAGCAGACCGACACATAGGATTGAAAGCAAAATGCATAGTACCTTTTTCAGTTTCTTCATATTCTCCGTCTCTCCTTAATCCAAAGCGTATTTGCCTGTTGCTTTATCGGTTCTGTTCTTGTATTTGCCGTTTGTAAAATCGGGGATTTCAACGGGAACGTTTCCGTTCTGAATCGACTTTTCGGAAAGTGCGGTAATACACATCCACGCCGCTGCGTCATAAACGTCAATCGCAGGCAGTGTTTCGCCCTTGGCGGCGTTGACCATGGAGCGAAGCACAAGATAATCCATGCCGCCGTGACCGCTTTCAAGCATGCCCTTTGATTTATGCTTCCATAAGTCGTTGTCGTACTCTTCGGCATACTTGTCGGCGTTCTTCCAGATTTTCTGCGGATCCATATCAATTTCGGCAACGTCGCCCGTGATGTCCTTTTCAAGGAAAACGTAGTCTCCGTCCTCCTGATACATGCCCTTTGTGCCGTGCACCGTAAAATTCCGGCTGTAAATTCTCGGAAGTGTTGTGTCAAGTGTCAGCGTGACAGTTTCGCCGTTTTCGCAGGTGATGACCGTTGTCACAATGTCGCCCTGCTGAAACTGCGTGTTCATCAGTTCTTCATCGTCACTCTTATGCTCTTTGATATATTCATGCAGTCCGCACGCCTTGCTGGCAACGGAAACGAGCCGAAGCATACGGTTGCCCCGGTTGATACCGAGAATTTTTGCGATCGGCCCCAAGTCGTGCGTCGGATAGTTTTCGCAGTTGTGCTCTTTATAGTGAGAAAGACGGTAATGACGGTTTTCCTTTCCGAAAGAGACTTCGTTTCTCAAGTCGTGTTTGTAGGCACCGTCGCAGTGCACGATTTCACCGAAAACGCCTTTTCTTGCCATGTTCAGACACATCAGCTCCCGTTGACCGTAACAGCAGTTTTCAAGGAAAAAGAACGGCATGCCTGTTTCCTCGTGCGCCTGAACCAGGTCAAAGCATTCCTGAAGATGATAGGTTCCGCCGACCTCCATGGCGGTGAAAATACCCTTTTTCATGCTTTCGATTGCGATTTCAATGTGACGCTCCCAAGAGGTGGCAATGACAACGGCGTCCATATCTTCAAGCTCCAGAACTGCTTTATAATCTTCGGTCTGAAACGGATCAGGAAAGCCTGCTTTTGTGACCGTCCCGGCGGCATTCTCCACTCTGTCCTTGTAGGTATCGCAAACGGCGATGATTCGCACGTCTGCCATTTTCAGCATAGGCTCGATCAGCTGCATTCCTCTCTGACCTAAGCCGATTACGCCGACATTGATTATTTCTTTCATTTTTCTGTTCTTCCTTTCTCTGCCTGTCTTAAAACATACCACCGATAAGACATCTCCGGCAGTGTGATTTTCATTTTTACGTTTCCGTTCGAGTCAATTTTATAATTCACAGGCTCGCTGTCCTCTTTTGAAATGCAGATTTCGCTGTCGGTAAGCGTTGCTTCCGGTAAAGGCGGAATCGGCTTATCCGTCACTTTATCATCCGTAACATACGTTCTTTGTGAGCCGTCACGGGCTTTGATCACAAGCGGTGCAATCTCTTCGCCGTAAAGAGGATAGGAAACATCACAGTTTTTGGTGTTTTCAAACGGTGGCGGCGGCGAAGCAAGATCGGT
>JBJFHV010000301.1:0-9356 GCA_051894015.1 Acutalibacteraceae bacterium
CTGTGATAAGATCGTTGCTTTTGGCGACAATCTCAACGATATTCCGCTTTTGGAGGCGGCAGATGAGGGTTACGCTGTATCGAATGCCTGTGATGAGGTGAAGCGTCATGCAAGCGGAGTTATCGGCAAAAACAGCGAAGACGCCGTTGCTCTTTTTCTGAAAAAACGTTTTTCAGACGGTACCATCAATCAATAACAAGGAGTATAGAAATGAGCCGACTTTATGATGAATACTGTAAAACATACGCTTTGACTAAAGAAAACGCCGACGGCTTTTTTGATGTTGTCGGTGACATATACTTTTCCCCCGAGGTTCAGTCTCTTGAACAATATGAACAACATCTTGATATCGACAGATTAAGACATATCACTGCCGTTGCGTATATTTCATACAAGATTTGCAGGAAACTCGGACTGAAATATACCGAAGCGGCACGAGGCGCTACGATGCACGATCTGTTTTATTATGATTGGCGTGACGGTGAAACCGGAAGATGGCATAAGCTACACGGATACAAGCACCCGAAATATGCAGCTTTGAACGCCAAAGAACTGGTTCCTGATATCTCCGATCTTGAGCTTGGAATTATATCGCATCATATGTGGCCGTTAACCATTGTCCCGCCTACCTCACCGGAGGGATTCATTGTCAGTCTTTCCGATAAATACTGTGCTGCACGGGAAGTACTTTATTCCGTCAACAAGAGATATAAGGAAAAGTTTTTGGCTGATGTGGAAAGGATTAAACAGAATGGATAAAATTGCTTCCTATATTATTATTTTCTTTTTTTACAGTGCAGTCGGTTGGCTGATTGAAAGCACATACTGCTCAATTGGTGAAAAAAGGCTAATAAACCGAGGCTTTCTGACCGGACCGATGTGCCCGATTTACGGTACAGGTGCTCTTGTTATGACAATTTGCCTTTATAATCCGTTCGCAGACAAACCTCTTTATGTTTTTTTGCTCGGAATGGTTATTTGCGATTTTGTCGAATATATTACAAGCTTTCTTATGGAAACTCTGTTCCACGCAAGATGGTGGGATTACACATATGAATTTGCCAACATAAAGGGCAGAATATGTCTGAAGCATACGCTTTATTGGGGAATTGCTTCCATTGCGTTTGTCTATCTTGTACATCCTCATGTCGATGCGGTTATAAGCAGCTTTAACCCGATCATCCTTCGATATATTCTCATTGTAATACTCATTATTTTTGTTATCGACGTAATACACGCTTTCAGAAAAGCATTAGATGTCAGAAATCTTCTGCTAAAGCTTAATTCAATGCTTGATACAACAATGACAGCTTTGAATACAGTAAAAAATTCAATTACAAACGCTTATATGAATATGCAGGATAACGTCGAAAAGCAAAATGAAAAGATCAGCGGAGCGCAAAATGAGTTCATTTATCAGGTTCAGGAGCTTCTTGATCAATTCGAACTGCGTTTTTCAAGAAGCAATAAAGCCGACAAGGACAAACGGAAATATTCAAACAGATTTTTGCATAACAGCTTCCATATTGAAAAATATGCCCGCAAACAGCTCGGAAAGTTAAAATCCGCTGTTGATAATTATAACAGGAACATAAATAATACGGATGGTGACAAAAATGAAAAAAGTTGATGTAAGAGTAAAAAGGACATATAACCAGTTATTCTCCGCTCTGGTTGATTTATTGGGAGAAAAAAGCTTTGATGACCTTACCGTTCTTGAAATATGCGATCGTGCCGGTGTTCACAGAGCAACATTTTATAAGCATTTTGTTGATAAGTATGACTTTTTGAACGTCTGTTTCAATTTCAGTCTTTCCAACCTGACATTTGATAAGATTGCTGAATCCTACACTCCGGAAACAATGAAAAAGAGCTGCATGAATATGATTGCAAAGGTTCTTGATTTTGTTGACGAAAACCGAAAGGTTGTTGTTTCCCTTTCGACCGACAGAAGCTCAGCATCGTTCAACTCCGCTTTAAATGATGCGATTGCCGCCTTTCTTGAAGAAAGAATCAATACGGTAAGACCGAAAAGCGAAAAGCTCAGCCGTACGGTTCCGCTTCTTGCCAATTATTACGCCGGTGCAATTGTCGGAATTATCAAATGTTGGGCGTCAAACAGCGACGCTTTTTCAAGACAGGATTTTCTTGATTTTGCCGAAGTTAAGATCGATGATTTGTGCAATTATTTTGATAAGTTTATTTGATAAGCGGTGAAAAAATGAGTGTATCCAAAGAGCCGTACAGCATGGCAGAAAGAAGCATTGTAAAAAAATACCGTAAGACGCTGTGGGGTCCGTTTATCGGTGCTGTGAAGCGCTATGAGCTAATTGAAAAAGGAGATAAAATAGCTGTTTGTATTTCCGGCGGAAAGGACTCGATGCTTTTAGCCAAGTTAATGCAAATGCTACAAAGATACAGTGATTTTCCTTTTGAACTTGTTTTTCTCGTTATGGATCCGGGATACAGTGAAGCAAACAGAAAGAAGATTGAAGACAACGCCGCTTTGCTCGGTATCCCGATAACGATATTTGAAACCAATATCTTTGACGTTGCCTATAAAACCGACCATTCCCCGTGTTACCTTTGCGCAAAAATGAGACGCGGCCATTTATACAGTCAGGCGCAAAAGCTCGGCTGCAATAAAATCGCCTTGGGTCACCATATGAGCGATGTGATTGAAACAACGGTAATGGCGATGTTTTACGGCTCACAGCTTCAGGGAATGATGCCGAAACTGCACAGTAAAAACTTTGACGGCATGGAACTTATCCGGCCGATGTATTGTATTCTTGAAAGAGATATCATATCGTGGGCAAGATATAACGGACTGAGTTTTTTACAATGTGCCTGCCGGTTTACTGAAAACTGTCAGATTGATGAAAATGAAACGAGCACATCAAAGCGACAGGAGATAAAGCTTTTGATTGAACGACTCAGAAAGACCAATCCGAATATCGAAGTCAGTATATTCAACAGTATTCATTCCGTCTGTCTGGATACAATGGTCGGATATAAAACGAACAACGAATTTCACAGTTTTCTTGAAACCTATGATGATAAGAATAAATCCGGGTCTGATTGACCCGGATTCACTTTTTATATAATACTGTGCGGTTTGAACTGACCGCCGTCAAGAAAGTAAATTTCATGAAAACCTGCCCGTCGAATCATATTCGCCGCAGTCTCAAAGCCAAAATGAAGGCTGTCAACACTGTGTGAATCAGATGAGAGCGTTATTCCGGCACCATGTTCATTCAAAAACTTCAGGATAAAATCTGACGGATACGGATGCTGATTGCCGCATCTGTACATTGCACCCGTGTTCACTTCAAAAATGATATCGGGACATTCAAGGCAAATTCTTTCGATATAAAGCTTTGCGATCATCTGATATTCAAGATTGCTTTCATCAAAAAGCTGATATTTTTCATTGAATTTAGTGATTAAGTCGATATGGGCGACAACATCAGGCTTAACTGAGCATACGAAAGAAGCAAGAGAAGAATAATACTGCTTTGCCATTGCCAAAAAAGAGCCGTCAAATTCTTTTTTTACACAGTCGGCAAGTTCCTGCGGCGTGTCGTCGATGCTGTAAATTTTTTCGCCGCAATGAAGCTGATGAACCGCTGCGATTGTGTAATCAAATTTACTGTAATCATAGTCAGCACAGTCAGCATCCATTTCAATACCGTTATATATTTCGATTTTATCTTTATACTCTATCTTGAGCTTTTCAATGACATCAAAATATTCGTCTAACCGATTCAGCGGTATCGCGAAATCATTTTTAAAATTCATCGGAGAATGTACGGAAAACCCAAGTGAGGCAAAGCCTTGCTTTACAGCACTTTCCGCCATTTGCTCCGGTGAATTTTTTCCGTCACAATAGAAAGTATGCGTATGACAATTCGACAAAAACACGAAAAAGACCTCCTGCCGGAATCAGGTTTGATTGGGCTTCTTTTTGCTGCGTCTCTTATTTTTGTTGTACCTACGCTTTTCGGACATCGACATTTTGTAATCAAACTCTCTCTTTTCGACTTTATCATAAAGAGTTGTGTTCAGTCTGACTTCTCTGCTATCATGGATTTCTGTTGCCGCAAGTATAATCAGACCGTTGTCATCGGGCAGCGTAATCGTATTGATACCATCGGTATTAATTTCATACATGAAGAAATAAAGCTGAGAAGCAACATTGTCGCCGTTGGGAGAATGGGTATGCGTACATTCCCACGCAAGCTTATCCCGCTTAATAAAGGCGGTTTCGGCAAGATCATAAAGATCCCAGCCTCCGATTCTTTCCTGAATGGACTGAACTTTGATACCGGTTTTATGCTCATCAACGCCGAAGTTGTAGGCTTTATCGCCGTAAAGGCTCGCCGCAACAAAGTAAAAACGATTTGAATTGACGTGAATTGTCTGTCCGTTGCATATTACGGCGTTCGGTGCGTTTCTGTTTTGACTCATCTTGAATTTAACGCCCATACATTCAATATATTCAGGATACAACTCTTCAGGAATGGTTACGCCGATTGTGGGAATTGCTGTTTTGGCTCTGTTATCATTCGGAGAAAGTATGTCTGCGTTATAATCCAACTCAACAAAGTTCTGATTAACCGTTCCGGCTGAAGTGCAGGGAACAAGCGTAACAGCAAATGTTTTCACTTCGTAAGGTGCAAGATCAAATTTAAGCGAAAAGTTCTCAACTGTTGCAGGTCCGATTTCTTCTTCCGATGCATAGACCTCTCTTGCTTTGATAATTCCTTTACCCATAGAGATCAGAACATTTTTCGCCTCTGCGTTTGCGCCTTCATTGACTCTTATGATCACTTCATCGGAGTCTTCCGCTTTTTTCACGGCTCTGATGATTACGTTCGGATCAGAAATACGGATAAATGAATATTCATTCGTCAGAATACCCGGATGCTTATTCGTAACAAAAGCGGCAAGCGGCTGATTGAAAAATCTTGCATTGATCTGTGTATCGTTGTTATAGTCGCCGCGATGCGAATAAATGGCATAGCTGTATCGGTTCAGACCGAAATCAAGCATACCCTGTACACTGTCATTTCTGAAATATTTTTCCGGTGAATGAAGAACCGTCAGCCTGAGCGAATGATCGTTTTTCATGATCCATCCGTATTTTGAATCGCTGAACACAGAAACGCCATAGCCCTTTTCCTTATCGCTGATGTCAACCCATTTTTGCGCAGGTACTTCATAAAGATTCTTTGTCGCTTTTCCTCTTGAAATCGTGCCGAGCCCGAGATCGTATACAGCCTTCTCATTCTTCGCAGTAAGATAAAAACCGTTATGAAGGATACGCTTAAAGCTTCGCCATTCAATTTCGTTGTATACGTTGACCCACTGACCGCCGGCAAAAAGCGAAACATAATAAGTGAAGGTTGACTTATCCACGGTTTGCGTGACCTTAACCGTAATTCTCGCCGAACCGCTTTCAACAACCATGCATTCTCCGTGCTCGGCAAATTCCCAAGGATACTTCATTACTTCTTTGTACTTCAGTTCCCATGCGGGATATTTTTTGTCACCTTTATATTTGTTAAGTTCATATCTTATCGGTTTTTCAAGCAGCTCGGTATTGTTCAGAGTCTTGTCAACGATAGAACAGATATCGCCGTTTTTGTCAATTGTGACGCAATATTTATAATTCTCGAGTACATGATCGCTGACACGAAGACCGGTATTGATTTTACACGGCTCGTAGCTGTATAAAACATCAATGACCTTGTACCCCATTGCTTTCACATTCAGGCAAACGGTAACATTCATCATATTATTTTCAATGCCGTTGACCTGAGACGGCAGTTCGCGGCCGGTTGAATCGAAGACACGCACAAATTTAAAACCGGCGCTCGGAATGGCGAAGTCTACGGTGGAGTAACGGTCTTGTTCAATGCTGTTGTTGACAACTACCGCAATACCCTTTACCCAAGAGGTATCCATATTCTTGATCACTTCGGAACAGGCACCTTCGTAAATGGAAGAGAACTGATTAAGGCTCATGACGTAATCATTCCAGGAGCGCTGATATACGCGCTGAACCGATGTACCGGTGATGTCATCATGGAAAGTATGAGCGATTGTCCGTTTCCATGCCTTTTCAAGTGACTTTTGCGGATAGGAATACGAGCAGACATTCGAGGCGATAACAGCATTTCTTTCTGCCATATCGGCAAGTTCCTCACATCTGCGGTTACATCTTTTGCTGAAAGCTCTTGAAGTGTATGAACCGGCTCCGTGGTTGGTCATCAGCAGTTCGTTATTCCATTTCGGCAGACGGCCGATATCTACAACCGAAAGTTTGCTCAGATCATCAAAGAAATCATTGACACTTGATGAAATGACCTTGATTTCGTTCGAGGAATTTTCGGCTGCTTCCTGACAAACGGTTTTAACCGAAGCTTCCTTCGGCGCTCCGCCGACATCACCTACTCCGTGATAAGCAAAAGTGCACGGAAGCTGATAGTCTTTAATATTTTTGTTGAGTTTTTTAGTCAATGTGTCGTTGGTTCTTACTTTCTTGAAGACCGTACAGTAAGACTTCGCATCGAGAGAAGCAAAAATATGCTTGCCGTTTACGCCCTGCCAGACGCCGATGTCAAAGGGTACGCCGTAAGCACTGCCCCATGAGAGTTTCTGCGTTGAAAAGCCCTTCAGATTTGCGTGGTTTGCGATTGACGGTAAAGCCCAGCCGAAGCCAAAACAGTCCGGAAGAAAAATATCATTACTGCGTTTGCCGAATTTTTTATAAAAATATCCGTTGCCGTAAAGAATGTTACGAAACATCAGTTCAGGTGACGGCACATTCACATCACCGTTTTCATAGCTGCTTCCGCAGACGTTCCACTGTCCGTTCGCTATGTATTCTCTGAGTTTTTCGAAGTATTCAGGATAATACTCTTCAAAAAGCTCGTATCTGTAAGCACCTTCAAAATTGAATTTGTAGTCAGGATACTTTTCAAACAATGCGAAATTTTCCTCGAGTGTATTTTTCAGACAAGTTGAAATTACATACTCAAAGTCCCAGTTCCAGACCGTATCAAGGTGAGCGGTTGCAATAGTGTAGATTCTTTTTTCATTGTTCATGGCTTTACCTCAAACCTCAGATTATTGTTGAACTTCATCTCGATCATTATAAAATGAACATTTTATACGATTATAAATTAAATTACACAAATTAACCTAAAATTACTATACTAACTCAAAGTCAAACAGTCGGGAGAGAAGTCTCCCGACTTAGTTTATTTGATTATTACTTTATGGAACACTTTCTTTCCTTTTTTCAGGATAACATGACCCTTGTCAAAGTCAGAAACTTTAAGAGCAAAAGTTGTATCTTTAATTTTTTCGTCATCAACGCTGACTCCGCCCTGTTCAACAAGACGTCTGCCCTCACCTTTTGATTTGATGATACCGGCTTTGAGCATGACATCGATAACACTGACTTCACCGTCGGTAAAATCGTCCTGAGAGAGTTCTGTAGTCGGCATATTATCCGTGTTTCCGCCGTTTGAGAAGAGTGCTCTTGCCGCCTGCTGTGCTTTTGTTGCTTCCTCTTCTCCGTGCACAAGCTTCGTCAGTTCAAACGCAAGTATTTCTTTGGCGGTATTCAGCTGGCTTCCTTCCCAGTTGTCCATTTTGTCAATCTCTTCAAGCGGAAGGAAAGTGAGCATGCGAATGCACTTGAGTACATCAGCATCGGCAACGTTTCTCCAGTACTGGTAAAACTCATACGGACTTGTTTTTTCCGGATCAAGCCAGACGGCTCCTTTTTGGGTTTTACCCATTTTCTTACCCTCGGAGTTGAGAAGAAGAGTAATAGTCATCGCGTAAGCATCTTTGCCGAGCTTTTTCCGGATTAGCTCCGTGCCGCCGAGCATATTGCTCCACTGGTCGTCGCCGCCGAACTGCATATTACAGCCGTAACGCTTATAAAGCTCAAGAAAATCGTAGCTTTGCATGATCATGTAATTGAATTCAAGGAAGCTCAGACCCTTTTCCATTCTTTGCTTGTAGCACTCAGCCGTAAGCATACGGTTAACGGAAAAACAAGCGCCGACATCTCGTAAAAGCTCAACATAATTCAGGTCAAGCAGCCAATCGGCATTATTGACCATCAGTGCTTTTCCGTCGGAAAAGTCGATAAATCTGCTCATCTGCTTCTTAAAGCAATTGCAGTTATGCTCGATCGTTTCCTTAGTCAGCATCTGGCGCATATCGCTTCTTCCCGAAGGATCGCCGACCATTCCCGTACCGCCGCCGATAAGGACAATGGGCTTATTTCCTGCCATCTGCAGTCTTTTCATCAGGCATAACGCCATAAAATGGCCGACATGAAGGCTGTCCGCCGTCGGGTCAAATCCGATATAAAATACAGCCTTTCCGTTATTTACCAGATCTCTTATTTCATCTTCATCGGTTACCTGCGCAATCAGACCGCGCGCAACCAGTTCGTCATATATTTGCATTTTCATTTCCTTTCATATGTTTGTCCAATCAATAATACAGATTTTGTCATATTGTGTCAAGGATTATCGAAAAATTTTATCAGTTCTTCGGCAGAACGCAAGGTTGCCTGTGTAATAACATCGCCTCCGATAATTCTTGCGATCTCCCTGACTCTTTCGCCGCTTTCAAGGTTTGTCACAAGGGTAAAGGTTTTGCCTTCTTCCGTCCTCTTTTCAATGAGAAGATGATTGTCCGCGCCGGCGGCTATCTGTGCAAGATGTGTCACGCAAATAACCTGAAAGCCTGATGAAAGCTGCTTCAGCTTATATCCGATCTTATGCGCAGCGCGGCCGCTGATTCCCGTATCAATTTCGTCGAAAATAAGCGTCGAAACACTCTCACTTTCAGCAAGAGCACACCGGATGGCAAGCATGATCCTCGAAAGCTCGCCGCCCGAAGCAATTTTTGAAAGCGGCTTGGGTTCCTGTCCGGCATTGGCGCTGAGCATGAACTGAACGTCATCGGTTCCGTTCATACCCGGTTCAACACTTTTGAAGTCAACTCGAAATACGGCGCCGGGCATATCAAGATAGGAAAGCTGCTGCATGATTTGTTTTTCAAAGCCGGCGGAAAAAGTCTTTCTTTTTTCGGAAAGAACCGAAGCTTTTTGCCGAAGCAGTTTGCTTACCTCATTGTATTCCTTTTCGAGTTCTGCAGCGCGCTCGTCACTTGTTGTAATACTCTGATATTCATCTTTCAGCTTTTCGAGCGTCTCGAGCATTTCTTCTTCGGTATTTCCGTATTTTTTTGAAAGCCGATAAAGAATGTCAAGCCGTTCTTCGATACTGTCAATGTCATATTCTTCGTCATCGTATGAAGAC
>JBJFHV010000302.1:0-1960 GCA_051894015.1 Acutalibacteraceae bacterium
CGTCTTGATACCTTTGCATTGTAAATGATTTTGACCGCCTTGTCAAGATCGGCAAATTCATCGACATAAATATGGCAGTTTCCGGTTCCGGTTTCGATCACGGGAACAGTCGAATTATTGACACACGCTTTAATCAGCCCCGCTCCGCCTCTCGGAATCAGTACATCGACATACTCATTCATCGTCATCAGGGCTTTGGCACTTTCTCTTGACGTATCTTCCACCAGCTGAATACAGTTTTTGTCAAGTCCTGCCTTTTCGGCGGCGCTTCTCATCGTTTCGGCAATCGCCTTGTTCGAATAAAATGCTTCTTTTCCGCCCCGTAAAATCACGGCATTTCCCGCTTTTACACAAAGAGCAGCGGCATCGGCAGTGACGTTCGGTCTCGCTTCATAGATCACGGCGATAACGCCCAAAGGTACGCTGACCTTTTCGATTTTCAAGCCGTTCGGTCTTGTCTCGCCGCCGAGAACCTTTCCGATCGGGTCATCAAGAGATACAATTTGTCGGATCGCTTCGTATATTGATGCAATTCTGTTTTTGTCAAGCTTCAGTCTGTCAATCAAAGACGGGTTCATTCCACTTGCTTCGGCATTTTTGATATCGACGGCATTTTGCGCAATGATCGTTTGTGCGTTTTCCTCTATTGCCGCCGCCATAGCAAGAAGAGCGGCGTTTTTCTTCGTTGTTCCCGCACACATCAGCGAACGGGAGGCTTTTTTTGCGTTGATTCCGAGAGAAGTCAGCATTTCGGTTCACCCTTTCTTCTGCGATTTGAAAAATGTACCGGTCAGTCTTCCGTCAATCAGCTTATAAAGATCCTGCGGTGCACTGCCGTTCATGACAACCGTAGCAATTCCGGCATTCGTTGCAATTTCCGCGGCGTGTATCTTGGTGATCATACCGCCGGTTCCTCTTTTCGTTCCCGCTCCGCCGCAAAGCCGTTTAATTTCATCGTCGATTTTATCCACGACCGGAATAATTTTTGCCTCCGGATTTTCGGTCGGGTCGCTGTCAAAAAGTCCGTCGGTGTCTGTCAGGATGACAAGGGCATCGGCGTTTATCAGCACGGCAACCGTCGCCGAAAGACTGTCGTTGTCACCGAAAACAATTTCATCGGTCGCGACACTGTCGTTTTCGTTGACGATCGGAATTGCCCCGTATTCAAAAAGCTTTTCGAAGGTGTTTGTGAGGTTCTGACACCGTTCGGGGCAGTCAAAGTCACTTTTCGTGACAAGAAGCTGGCCGATTTTCTGTCCGTATTCACCGAAAAATTTATCGTACATAAACATCAGCTCACACTGACCGATCGTGGCCGCCGCCTGTCTGCCGGGGATATCCTCCGGTTTTTCGGGAAGCCCCAGCTTTCCGACCCCGACGCCGATTGCGCCGGAGGTGACGAGTGTGACGTCAATTCCGCTGTTGTGAAGATCAGCGAGCACCGAGCAAAGCTTCATCATTCTTCGGATATTCGTTTTTCCCGTTTCATATGTAAGCGTGGAGGTTCCCACCTTCACGACAAGTCTGTTGATATTTTTCAGGCTGTTCATTTTTAACCGCTCCCATCTGTCGCTTATTGTGCTTCCGCCTTTGGATCGTCACTCTTTGCTTTTTCTATGATTTCACGGTAGAAGCGTTCGTCTCTTACCTTTCCGACGGCGGTAAAAGCAAGCGAACGGATATCAAGATATTTTTCTGCCGCTTTTTTCACGTCTGCAAGCGTCACCTTTTGAATTGTTTCGATGATTTCGTCGTCGTCAATAAACCGTGACAGCATCAGCTGCGTATAGCCGAGTGACGAAAGCTTCGACTGCGGCTGTTCACGGCTCATGATCAGCGAAGCCGTCAGCTTTTCCTTCGCTCTTTGAAGCTCTTTTTCGGTCAGATCCGAAGAAAGATTTTTGATGATTTTCAAGGTTTCTTCAATTGCTGTTTTTTCCGACTGCGGCGAAAGGCTCAT
>JBJFHV010000303.1:0-1958 GCA_051894015.1 Acutalibacteraceae bacterium
GGATATGCTCGCTGACCCCGAAATCGACGCTGTTCTTGTCTGCTCGTCGACCGACACGCATGCGGATATCTCCATCGAAGCCGCAAAGGCCGGTAAGCACGTTTTCTGTGAAAAGCCGGTTGACCTGACCCCGGAAAAGGTTCAGGCAGTCATCGACACGGTCAAAGAAGCCGGCGTCAAGCTTCAGGTCGGTTTCAACAGACGTTTTGACCATAACTTCGCTCATATCAAAGAGCTTATCAATGAAGGCAAGATCGGAAATCTCGAGCTTGTCAAAATCACGTCCCGTGACCCCGAGCCGCCGTCAGCCGAATATGCCGCCGTTTCGGGCGGAATCTTCCTTGACATGACGATCCACGATTTCGATATGGCTTGCTTCATCGCAGGCAGCGAGGTTGAAGAAATCTATGTCAATGCCGCTTGCCTTGTTGACCCGGCAATCGGAGAAGCCGGCGACGTTGACACCGCAATCATTAACCTGAAGTTCAAAAACGGTGCTCTCGGCGTAATTGATAACAGCCGCCGTGCCGCTTACGGTTATGACCAGAGAGTGGAAGCCTTCGGCTCCCTCGGTGCCGCCGTTGCCGCTAACGACACCCCGACAAACGTTACGCTGATGAATGCCGATGCCGTTATGACCGATAAACCGCTTTACTTCTTCCTTGAAAGATATATGCAGTCGTTCCGTGACGAAATGATTCAGTTTGTTGATGCGGTACAGAACGACAAGCCGACTCCGACCTCCGGAACGGACGGTCTCAATGCAATCCTGATTGCTCTTGCGGCGAAGAAATCCGTAAAAGAGGGCAGACCCGTTAAAATTTCTGAAATTCTGTAAAGAGGTGTTTTACAATGCATATCAGAGGACCCAAGGATTTTCCTTACGGTTACAATGAAATCACAACTATGGATAATGCCGAACAGGGCGCAATGATGGACTTCGGTATTCTTCGCATGAAAGACGGCGACGTTTTTTCCGAAGGTCAGCATCTTGAAAGAGTCTATCTTTTCACCTACGGTAAGGCGACCGTTGAATTTGACGGCAAAACCGTAGATATCGAGCGCCCGAACTGCTTCGACTACGACCCATGGGTGCTTCACGTTCCGAACGACGTTGAAATCAAGATCACCGCTCACGATGAAAGCGAATGGTGTGTTCACCGTACGGATAACGAAAAGACCTTCACTCCGAAGCTTTACACCCCCGAGGAGTGCAGAAGCGAACAAAGAGGCAAGGGCACGATGCGTGAGGCTTCCACAAGAATCGTCAGAACTGTCTTTGACCAGTCAAATGCGCCGTATTCAAACTTTGTCATCGGCGAAGTAATCGGCTATCCGGGCAAGTGGAGCAGCTATCCGCCGCACAATCATCCTCAGCCGGAGGTCTATTTCTATAAATTCAACCCCGAAAACGGATACGGCTTTGCCGAGCTTGACGAGGACGTAATTAAGACGCATCAGAACTCGACTGTACTGATCACAAAGGGCGAAACCCATCCGCAGACCACCGCTCCGGGCTATGCGATGTGGTACTTATGGACAATCCGCAACCTTGACGGAAATCCGTACATCACGCCGTATTTTATCCCCGAGCATCTTTGGGTGACAAAGGAAGAGAACGAAAAGAAAATCTGGCCGCCCGAAGCATAATCTGAAATAAAAGGAGAAAACAGCATGAAACTTACAATGGCTCAGGCTCTTGTCAGATTCCTTGACAATCAGTACGTCTGCTTTGACGGAAAGGAAACGAAGTTCGTAAACGGAATCTTCGGTATTTTCGGTCACGGCTGCGTTGTCGGAATCGGTCAGGCTCTTGAACAGGGCGGACACAGCCTTACTTATTATCAGGGTCATAATGAGCAGGGCATGGCGCACGCCGCCATCGCTTTTGCCAAGCAGAAAAAAAGACGTGAAATTATTGCCTGTACCTCGTCAATCGGACCCGGCGCACTCAACAT
>JBJFHV010000304.1:0-1953 GCA_051894015.1 Acutalibacteraceae bacterium
AAAAGAAAGCGGAGAGCTCTCAGGGCGGTATTATTCAGGGTTTAAAATTTGCTTTTCAGCACAAACAGCTCAAGTGGCTTTATATCTCCTCTATTTTTGCCAATATCGGCGTTTTAGGCTCTGTCAACTATCAGGTTATCATGAACTACGGCTACGGCGATCACGCTTTGAAAGCCGGTCTTTTTTCCAACATTACCCAAGCTGTTGAGGCCGTCAGCATTAACGAGGTTACCGCCGCCATTATGCTTTTCCCGATAGGTTCTGCCTTGGCGCAGGTCATTATGGGCTTTATTTGCGACAGTGCGGGAAGAAAGAAAGCGGCGATTGTAACATCTCTTAACTGTCTGATAGGCTTTTTAGGATTCTACATCGGCTCATACTGCGGCTTTAATCCGTACGTTGTCGGTTTCCTTTGCGGCGTATTTGTCGGAAGCTATTATTCCACAAACGATATCATTATCATGATGGTCGGAGAATCCGCACCGACGAACCTTCGCTCCTCCGTTATGTCGGCGCAGTTCATCGTCACCGCAATCGGCTACGGCCTTGGGTATGGGCTCGGCTTGCCGCTGAATTCGATTTTCGGCAACACCGCAGTCGGTCTTGTCAGCCTGTGTATGCTTGTGCCGGGATTCCTTGTCACACTCATTGTGCTCTTTAAAAAGACAAACGAAACCAAAGGTCTTGACTTAGGCAAGGTTACGGGCGCCGAGTGGGATTGACAGCGATGTCCGCGATTTCAGACGATATTCAATTAAGAAGAAAAATCCACCCTCGAACGAGTGCGGATTTTTAAGTATAGCGAAGTTTTTTCTATCGGCAAACAGAAAGTGTTTCGCCGCACAGTGAGCCGGTATGTTTGAATAAGACTTATCAAGAACATATGTTATTCGATACCCTTTTTCCATATATCGAGTATCGTCACACGCGAAAGATTTTTGTGGTGTACTGCTTTTGTCACATCTTATGTTGTAATATCAAATAACAAAGTGAAAAACATTATACAAAGGAGACACAAATATGGTTGATGAAAAAATTCTGGAATATTTTTTAGGTGAAGACGATTGGTTAGACCTGATATACGACACAACGATTAAGTGGCACAGATTGTTGGATAATAAGTATGAGTTTGCACAGAACCATGACCACATCGATCTTGGGAATTATGTACAGTTGGTTGAAAAAACATACGACATAATTGAAAAATCCCGTTATGCGTGTATCAAATTAAACGAAGAAACTGTATCAGAATACCGGAAGAGAAAGAATTGGGCGCCTGATGACGAATACTATACTACTCTAAGGAAGGTTTTGATCAGAAATTACACCGAGATCGTTTCGTCTGTACGGGCTTATTCTATTCTGGAATGTTTTACCGATAATCCGGATTATAAGATATCGGCTGTTATCGCAAGATATCTTTATCCGGTTCTTGTGGATTGTTCTTTAGAAAAGAAGGCGCCGATACTCACAATGAGCTTTAACGACGGGGAGTTTATGTCTGCGTCTGAATTGAGCAGGAAAGAAACAAACAAAAAGTATACATATAATATCAAAGAATACGACCTTGCCGATGTGACAGCTTTTGCCGAAAAGGTAGGTTGAGCGATATTTCGTTTGCAGATTATCAGATATAGAAAGCGGTTCAGAACAGCCATACTTTCTGAAAAAACAGCAACGAAAAGACTAAATTGAGATTTTATACATTGGGGTTGCCTAATGAGGCAGCCTCTTTTGTGTTTCAAGAAAGTTTGCCTTTTCACGGAAAGATGGGGACTTAACTAAAAAATAAGTGGCTTGGATATTGAGTTATTAAGTAAAATAACGATACCGCTGTCGACACGATTGTATCAACAGCGGTATCTGATTTGGTTGCGGAGACAGGATTTGAACCTGCAACCTCCGGGTTATGAGCCCGACGAGCTACCAACTGCTCTACTCCGCGATATGCAA
>JBJFHV010000305.1:0-1951 GCA_051894015.1 Acutalibacteraceae bacterium
CACGGTCAAGCATTGATTTCGGAAGCGTCGAAAGAAGCTTCCAGCCTAAGTCAAGCGTTTCTTCAATCGAGCGGTTTTCGTTGCCCTGATTGATGAATTGTTCGTCAAAATCACGGCCGAATTTCATAATTTTCTTATCATCATCGGAAAGCTCGTCCTCGCCGATAACCGAAGCGAGTGCCTTTGCGTCCTGTACCTTTGCATACAAAGAAAAAAGCTGGTTCGCAAGGTCGGCGTGATCCTCTCTTGTGAAGCCTTCGCCGATACCGTCCTTCATCAATCTTGACAAAGACGGAAGAATGCTGACGGGCGGATAAATTCCTTTGCCGTCCTTATCACGGTCAAGTACGATCTGTCCCTCGGTAATATAACCCGTAAGGTCGGGAATCGGATGGGAAATATCGTCGTTCGGCATGGTAAGAATCGGAATCTGGGTAACCGAGCCCTTTGCGGTTTTGATGATGCCGGCTCTTTCGTAAAGGGACGCCAGATCGGAATAAAGATATCCCGGATAACCCTTTCTTGCCGGAATTTCACCCTTTGTTGAGCTGAACTCACGAAGCGCTTCGGCGTAAGATGTCATATCGGTGAGAATAACCAGAATATGCTTGTTGAGAGTATACGCAAGATATTCCGCGGCGGTGAGCGCGCATCTCGGTGTAATGATACGTTCAACGATCGGGTCGTTCGAAAGATTCAGGAACATCACAACGCGGCTCATAACGTTCGCATTTTCGAACGAAGAGCGGAAATAAGTCGCAACATCGTTTTTTACGCCCATGGCGGCAAAAACAATTGCAAAATCATCATTATCGGCAATCGAAGCCTGACGGACGATCTGTACGGCAAGCTCGTTATGCTTCATACCCGAGCCGCTGAAAATCGGAAGCTTCTGCCCTCTGATAAGCGTCGTAAGACAGTCAATTGTTGAAATACCCGTTCTGATATAGTTTTGCGGATAAACTCTCGAAACGGGATTGATCGGCTGTCCGTTGACGTTCATGCTGCACTCGGGATAGATTTCGCCGAGTCCGTCAATGGGTCTGCCGAGTCCGTCAAAAACTCTGCCTAAAATTTCGGGCGAAAGCTTCATTTCCATCGGGTGCCCCAACAGTCTCGTTCTGGTGTTGACCATGGACAGTCCCCTTGTTCCCTCAAAGACCTGAACAATGGCTTTATCGCCCTCAATGGCAACGATTCTTCCGGTTCTTATCGACCCGTTTTCCAGTTCAATTTCAACAAGCTCCTCGTTCATCGGAGCCTTTACTCCTTCAAGGACAACGAGTGAACCGTTGATTTGTTTAAGACCTCTGTGCTCAATAATCACCGTTATCCCTCCTTTCAGGATTAATGTTATTATTTATTCAGATATACGGCAAGCTTTTCGTCGATTTCCTTCGTGTAGCTGTCAAACATGTCAAGCCTGTCGTTCGGAATTTCGTATTTGATTTTAATCAGCTTATCAAAAAGCCCGGTCGCAACAAGCTGTGACATCGGTACCTGCTTTGCGACGATCTTTTTGCACTGATGATAGAGATACAGAATGATTTCCATCATCTTCAGCTGCTTTTTCAGCGGTACATAGGTGTCCTCTTTATGGAAAGCGTTCTGCTGAAGGAAGCCGACACGGACAACACGTGCAATTTCAATCGTAAGCTTCTGATCGTCCGGCAAAACATCCGCACCGATCAGCTTGACGATTTCCATCAGACTGCTTTCTTCAAGAAGAATCGCACAAAGCTCGTTACGGCACTTCATAAAGTCGGACCCGGCGTTGTCATAATACCAGTTTTCAAGATCGCTTATGTATTCACTGTAGCTGGTATTCCAGTTAATCGCCGGATAATGTCTTGCGTAAGCGAGTGCCTTATCAAGCGCCCAGAAGCAACGGGTAAAACGCTTCGTGTTCTGCGTAACCGGCTCGGAAAAGTCAGAGCCCTGCGGAGAAACA
>JBJFHV010000306.1:0-1950 GCA_051894015.1 Acutalibacteraceae bacterium
AAGAATATTCCAGTCCGAGGTAAAGCCCGTAAGCTCGTAAAGATACGGAATCAGCAGGGCTGCCGCCGTCGTAATCGGAGCGGAAAGATAAGCGAAGATTCCCATACAGCCGTCAAGGCGCTCGCCCGAAATATACTGCTGATAGTCCCAGATGTCGGCAGTCATGGAGTTCGATACAATGCCGACAACGGAGGTGAGCATAGTCGAGATATACGTTGATATAATGATGATGACAAAGCTGTCAAGGTATACGCCGGCAATTGAAAGGAACGAACACAGAATGGTGACGTATTTACAAAACAGCATGATTCTTTTCTTGCCGAATTTTTTAATCAGCCAAGGAGCCAGCAGCATACCCGGCGTCCATGCTGTACCGAGAATTGTTGCCATAATGCCGAGCACCCAGTCCTGACGAAGAGAATAAATGATCAGCATATTGACGATATTGATCGCACCGGCGGAAAAAGTGCCGATCCAGCCCGAGAGGTTGGAAATCCAAAGATATTTGTTGCGAAGGACCTCCTTAAAGCCGTGCTTCATATCGACCTGCGGCTTATGCGACTGCTCCTGAACGACTCTGTCCTTTACGCCGAATACCAAGAACAGAGCAAGCGGAGCCGCTACGATCACTACGCCCGGAACAGCATAGCGATATGCTTTGATGTCTGTCAGACCGCCCAGCTTTGCGGCAAGAACGGGGAATACGATGTTGTATATTGAGGGGAGCAGGCTGTACAGGAAAGAACCGATGGACATAATTCTTGTCCGCTCGTTCGTGTTCGGGGAAATGACGTTCTGAATATTGTTGATCTGACCGAAGCATGTTCCGAAGCAGGACCAGAACGAGAAGAACAGCTGCATGACCCAGAACTTGTTGTGATATTCAAGGGTATTGTACGGGAACCAGACAAGAAGAATCAGGCTTGCGATATACGGCAATATTCCCGCAAGAATCCAGCTGCGGTATTTTCCGAATTTCGGCGACAGCTTCTTTAATACAAAGATGTTCCAATAGGTTGTGAATACCTGAATCAGAAATTTTGAGCCGACAACCTGCGGCAAAGCAGGCATAAACCCTTCGAAGTATTTCTGCGGGACAAAGAAGCATAAAACGCCGACAACAAGAAAGGCGAGGTTTGCCCAATTGATCAGCCGCATCGTCTTTTTCGGCGGCGTACCGAGGTTGTCGGTGATAATCATATTGATCGGGGAAAACAGATAGCCGACAATCAGATTGACAAACCCAAGCATGACAAAGTCCATCATCTTCAGCCCGTAAATCGCACCGACGAAAAGACAGCCTGCCGTAAAGGTCAGATTTCCGCCGGCATAAGCCGCTGTATTCGAGCCGCTTGCGCCGATGACAAACTTCACAAATTCCTGATTGGAAACGTATTCTCCCGCTCTCGGCTTTTTCCAGTAGGTTCCGATGTCAAGGACAAAGGTTTTTGCCTTTTGAATCAATTTATTCATATTCTTCTCCCTTTTCTTCGTATTTTTTATTTAAAGCTGGGACTGTCTGTGATAGTGATTGCTTGATTCTTACATTTTTCAAGTTCAAGAACGACAATTTCATTTTCTTCTTTCAGCCAGACACCCGGCAGATACAGTGCTTTCTGCGGACCTACGTTCCAGTACCGTCCGAGGTTTCTTCCGTTGACGAAAACATATCCCTTGGTAAAGCCGTCCGTCCGCACAAAGCAGTCCGCTTTCGACTGCGTCTTAAATGTGCCTTTAAAATAAGCCGGGTATTGATTCTTGCCGTCATAAGTCAGCTTGTCGAGCTGTTCAACCGGCAAGGTGTAAATATCAAAATCATACACATACTGTTCGCCGATACAGACATGGGCAAGTCCCTTGCGGTCATGAATCTGTTTGTTAAAATTGATGCGTCCCATGCCCTCGACGAGAATATCCACTTCAATTTTTCCGTTGAAGGCCGGAATCGGA
>JBJFHV010000307.1:0-1946 GCA_051894015.1 Acutalibacteraceae bacterium
AGAGCGTCTGCAAATATTGCGGCAACGAAAAGATGAGAGCAATCCCCAAGACTGGCCATCATATCGTTGTAATTCCCGCTGTCAAAGCAACTTGCGAAACGGACGGCTCAACTGAGGGTAAATACTGCTCAGAATGCGGAACCGTATTTAAAGAAGTTCAGGTTGTTCCGGCAACCGGACACGGCGACTATGACGGCGACGGTTTCTGCGATGCTTGCGGTAAGGCAAACGAAGGTGCATGTGACTGTATCTGCCACAAGAACTTCTGGCTTATGAGAATTATCTATAAGATTCTTCAATTCTTCTGGAAGCTGTTCGGAATCGGACATTCCTGTGCTTGCGGAGCAACACACTATTAAGCTGATTGCAGGATAAAAACTGCATAATTCAACCGAGACTCATCTGATTGGTGAGTCTCGGTATTTTTTTGCAGTTAATGATGATGTCCCGATACAGTAAGAGTGGGAAACCCAACGGTTTTCGTTTTCGCGTTACGGTTGAAAGTAATATTCGTCGGGGCTTATCCGTATATTTTATTATGTGCCGGGCGGCACGGATATATTTTCAGTCGGTGGCGATCTAAATGATGAATTATGTTTGGCCGGTAATGATCATACTTTCCTTTCTTGCGAGTATCATAACCGGAAATGTCGGACAGCTTTCCAATGCAGTGATTCAGGGCGGTCAAAACGCTGTTGAATTACTTTTACGTCTGGTTGCTATGCTGTGTCTATGGGGAGGAATCATGGAAATAGCCGAAAAGTCGGGCATTACGGCGGCTGTCAGCCGAATGCTCAAGCCCGTTATGAAGCTGATATTTCCCAAACTAAAGAACGAAGAGTATGCACTGGAAGCGATGTCGATGAATATTACCGCAAATATTCTCGGGCTGGGAAATGCGGCAACACCGCTTGGACTTGAGGCAATGCGGCGGCTTCAGCTTATCAATTCCGACACTTCGACGGCAAGTAATGAAATGATCGTCTTTGTTGTTATGAATACTGCCGCCATGCATATCATACCGACAACGGTTGCTACTTTGCGCGGACAGTACGGCTCAAAAAGTCCGATGGAAATTATGCCGGCATCGATTTTAACTTCTTTTTGTGCGCTGACGATTGCAATTCTGGCGGCGAAAGCCGGAAACAGATTCGGCATGTCTGAAAGAAAGGGGAGAAGAAAAAAGTGCAGCAGCTGATGAATATAGTAGGCGAGTGGGTGCTGCCGCTTTTGGTGACGGCAACCGTTTTACTCGGTATTATAAAAAAGGTTAAGGTTTTCGACTGCTTTGTCAGCGGAGCCAAGAAAGGCCTTTTCACGGTCTATGAGCTTTTGCCGACAATAACCGGACTTGTTGTCGCCGTTACAATGCTGAATGCCAGCGGAGCAATGCAGCTGATCGCAAAGGCTTTTTCTCCGATTTCTTCTTTTTTCGGTGTGCCCGACGAGATAACGCCGATGGCTCTTTTAAGTCCGATTTCCGGCGGCGGTTCGCTTTCGCTTTTTGAATCCGTTTTGAAAACAAGCGGTCCCGATTCGTTTCTCGGCCGAACAGCGTCGGTTTTAATGGGATCAACCGACACGACGCTTTATGCGGTTACCGTGTATTTTTCAGCTGTTGGGATAAAAAATACACGGCATACTCTTTATGCCGGGCTTGCGGCGGATTTTGCTTCGTTTATTCTTTCTCCGTTCTTTGTTCGTCTGACTCTTGGTGAATAGGTCGCAAGGCGGTCGCGTGGCGACACCAATCCCGGGGTGCATAGCACTTAATTGAAGCTGAGTCCTCGAGCCGATAGTTGGGAGACACCAATGCCGAGTCGCGTGGCGACACCAATCCCGGGGGTACATAGTATTTAATTGAAGCAGAGTGCCCGCGCGGCATTAGCGCAAAAATTATGATATAGAAGAAGTTAAAGCAGAAAAGAACAGACTGAAAATTATAG
>JBJFHV010000308.1:0-1939 GCA_051894015.1 Acutalibacteraceae bacterium
AAAAACTTTGTTCAGTGTATGATGATACAGTTAAGTATTTATATCGGCTTCATGTCGGCGGACTGATTGAATCGGTCGTGATGAAGTATAAATACGGATATACGATCTGCGTATCCAGTCAGGTCGGCTGTAAAATGGGCTGTAAGTTTTGCGCTTCGGGAATTGCAGGCTTTGTCCGCAATCTCACCGCAAGCGAAATTCTTTCCCAGGTTTATAAAAGTGCCGCCGATCTGAATATCAGAATTTCCCATGTAGTTATGATGGGTGTCGGAGAGCCGCTCGATAATTTCGATAACGTGATGAGATTTTTAAGTCTTGTTACCGACGAAAAGGGCATGAATCTGAGTATGCGGAATATTTCGCTTTCCACCTGCGGAGTTGTCAGCGGCATCAACAAGCTGAAAGACAAAAAGCTACAGCTTACATTGTCGGTTTCTCTTCACGCGCCGAATGATGAGATCCGAAGCCGTACAATGCCGGTCAACGACAAATGGGGGATTGATGAACTTCTCAGCGCATGCAGAAGCTATGCTAAGGCCACTTCCAGGAGGATATCGTTTGAATACGCAATGATTGACTCGGTCAACGACAGTGATGAGTGTGCAAGAGAGTTAGCCTCCCGGCTTGCCGGAATGCTTTGTCATGTGAACCTGATTCCTGTCAATTCCGTTAAGGAAAGAGACTATAAAAGAAGCAGCGAGAAAAGGATCCGGTCCTTTATCGCAATTCTCGAAAAGAAAGGTATAACCGCTACCGTCAGGCGGACGCTCGGAAGTGATATCAATGCCTCCTGCGGCCAGCTGAGACGCGGTCAGACGGCGGTTGAAAGAGAGGTATAAATATGAAGACTGTCGGTTCTTCGGATATCGGAAAAAAAAGAGTCCGGAATGAGGATTCTTTCCGTTTCGGTCAATGCGAGGACGGCGTTGTCTGGGCTGTCGTCTGCGACGGAATGGGCGGAGCGAAAGGCGGACAGACCGCCAGTACGATTGCAGCCGATATGGTCGGACGAAAAATTGAAAAATGCTACAATAAGCTGATGACCGACCTGTCAATCGAAAATCTTTTGCTTTCCGCTATCACAACAGCAAACGTGGCGATCTATGACCGTGCCGTTTCGGACGAATCTCTTGAGGGAATGGGTACGACAATTGTCTCTTGCGTCATAAAAAATGATGTCGCCTGTATTGCGCATGTCGGAGACAGCCGCGCTTACATTATCAGTGACAGCGCAATTCGCCAGATAACGAGAGATCATTCTCTTGTTCAGGAAATGTTTGATAAAGGACAGCTGACAAAAGAGCAGTTCGACCATCATCCGAATAAAAATATTATTACCCGTGCGCTCGGAATCAATGAGGAAGTCGATATTGATTTTGATTCGGTTGACGTGAAAAGCGGCGACGTTATCATTCTTTGTACCGACGGTTTATGCGGGTGTGTTTCTGATAAAGATATGCTGTGTACATATCTTGACAGTGACTTTGACAATCTTGCGGCCAGGTATATCGAAATGGCCAACGACAACGGCGGAAGGGATAATATTACCGTTGTCGCAATACAATGCTGAGTTTATTATAATACTATAAATTTGCAGCCTGTTTTGCTGCCTTGAGGAGACTGTAACATGGAAAATTATGTTGGAAAAAGATTGGACGGACGATATGAAATCATGGAAATTATAGGCGTCGGCGGAATGGCCGTTGTCTATAAGGCTTTCGATAACATCGACAACAGAATCGTTGCCGTTAAAATCCTGAAAGATGAATTTATTGCCAATGAGGATTTCCGCCGCAGATTCAAAAATGAATCCAAGGCAATTTCCGTCCTTTCACATAAAAATATTGTGAAGGTATATGACGTAAGCTACGGTGACAGACTTCAATACATAGTGATGGAATATGTCAACGGAATTACGCTGAAGGAATATATTGAACAG
>JBJFHV010000309.1:0-9198 GCA_051894015.1 Acutalibacteraceae bacterium
GTCCAAAGCATTCTGACCAAAAATGTCCAGTCTTTTGCTACGGGGCTTGTCGGCTGTATCTGCCTGTGCTTCCCGATTATGAAAGAGCTGGTTCTCGAATATATCCGGGCGGACATCAATACAAAATCCGGTTCGAACGGCGTCGCCGCTTTCAGCTTCGAAAACAGCGAAAAGGTCGGTTCGGCGAATGCAATTGCCGTCAATGCGGACGAAATTTTCGAAGGCAAAATTTCAAAATTCCGTCTGGTTCCCGGCGGTCATATGGCGTTGTCCGACGCGGTTGTCTATGCCGCCTCTACCCTTAAGCAGACCGACTGTCTGATCAAAGATGCGTTCGACGATTTCATCAAGGAATCCGGCATCAGGCTTCCGACGGCGGAGGACATTCAATACGAAGAAAAACTCGGCTATTCTTGCTGGATTGCCGGAAGACGGGTCCTTGTCGGCAACCGTGAAATGCTCGTTCAGCACAGCATTGATGCGCCGACCGAAGAGGAAGAACGCAGTTATTCCAAGAACAAGAGCGTCATGTATGTTGTTGTCGAAGGCATGATCGCCGCAACCTTTATCGTCACCTACCCGGTTCTCGCTAAAGCCAAGGGCAGTATCAGACCGTTTTCAAAAACGGGGCTTGTCCTGATGGTCAACTGCTGTGATCCGTGTCTGAACGAAAAATATATTGCCAAACGCCTTTCGACCGAGGAAGCCGCCATCAAGCTCATCGGCACAAAGGGTGCCCAGATCATCAAAGATTACCGGAACAACAAGTCAATCCGACAGGACACCGGCCTTGTCTGCTCTCTCAAGTCAAAGAGCGTGCTTGCCGTTGTGGATGCGGCGTGGCGCCTTTATTCGGGCGAACGCTCGGCAACAATTCTGAGCGCAGTCGCGGCTCTGATCAACTTCGTTCTTCTTGTTGTTTTCACGCTTCTCAAGGTTTCAAGCGTTGTCGGCTGTCTGACAGCCATTGCCCTTCAGGCAATCTGGGCGGTAGCCATCTGCTTCCTTGTTGAAAAGCTTCATAAATAACCGCGAAAGGAGAAGGACGTTCCGTCCGTAAAAGCAATATGGAAAAAATCATCAATATTTCCTCTCTGAGCAAATCCTACGGCAGTAAACAGGTTCTTGACAACATCAGCTTTTCCGCCAACCCCGGACAGATCATCGGTCTTCTGGGCCCGAACGGCTGCGGTAAGACGACGCTGATCAAGATTCTCACCGGCCTGATTAAGGATTACTCCGGTACCGTTAAAATTGACAACGAGGAGCCCGGCGTCTATACCAAAAGCATCGTCGCCTATCTTCCCGAAAAAACATTTTTACCTGACTGGATGCGGCCGGTGGACGCCATCGCGTATTATGCCGACTTTTATAAAGACTTTGACAAAAACAAGGCCAATGAGCTGGTCTCCCGTCTCGGTCTTGACCCGAAGCAGAGAATCAAAACCATGTCAAAAGGTCAGCAGGAAAAGCTCAATCTTCTTTTAATCATCAGCCGCAACGCCAAGCTTTATATCCTTGACGAGCCGTTCGGCGGCGTTGATCCGGCTTCAAGAAGCAAGATTCTTGACCTGATTATGAATAACTACGCCAAGGATTCAACCATTCTGATGTCAACCCACCTGATCTATGACGTAGAAAAAATCTTCGACCGTGTTCTGATGATCAGTCAGGGCAAGGTCATTGTCGATTCCTATGTGGACGAGCTTCGTGAAAAAGGCAAAACGGTTGAAGAAGTGTTCAAGGAGGTGTTCACCTATGCTTGGTAAGCTTTTAAAATATGAAATCAAGCATTCGGCACGATATGTCAGCATCATTTATGCCTGTGCCGGCGCGGTGACGGTTTTAATGCTGATTGCCATGCTTGCGAAAATGACGTGGCTTAGCGTTATCGGCTCGCTTGTCCTTTACTTTGTCGGTATCGCTGCCGTATTTATGACCCTTGTTTCCGTAATCCGCAATTTTTACGACACGCTTTATTCAAGACAGGGATATCTCACCTTTACGCTCCCCGTAAAAAGCAGTCAGCTTCTTTTTTCAAAGGTTCTTGTCTCTTTCTTCTGGATTATTTTGAGCTGTGTGCTGATGGTGCTGATTATCGGCGTAATCGGACTGAACGCTTCCAGACAGTCGGACGAATCGCTTGCGAGCGTTCTCGAGGTCATCAAGGGCAGCGGCATTCTCGATATGCTGCCGTCAAAGTGGCTCGTTGTGAAATTTTTGTTTATCATGGCAATTGTTGCGCTTCTGAACATTCTCACATTCGTCGGCTTCGTTTATTTTTCCGTTACGCTTTCGAACACAAGAGCGCTTCAGAAGCACCCGAAGCTTTTCGGCTTTCTGATTTTCTTCGGCACCTACGCGGTCGCCAACGCGATCAATATGAAACTGACCTATTCCCTGCCTCTTGCCGTTCACGTCACGAGCGAAAAGGTTTATCTCGCGTTTGAATCCATGGACACCATGAGCGAATCGCTCTTCTCCTACGGTGTTGGCGGAGCAATCTTCATGGGTCTTGTTGCCCTGGGGCTTCTCATTCTGACCGGCTGGATTATGGAGCGAAAGGTCAACATCAAATAAAAGTAATATTTTCTCACTCCCCGTTCGGCTACAACGGGGATTTGTGACTTTCAATATCCTGTAGCACGAAAGGGAACAGATTCTTATGAAAACAGAAATTGACGGCTTTCAGGAATGGCAATCGAATCCGCAGATAACGGGAATCAACCGTCTGCCGCAAAGAGCGTCGTTCATGCCGTACGAAAGCCTTGACAAAGCCCTCAAGGGCGAGCGCTTTTCTTCGGGAAGATGTTTTTCACTCGACGGAGAATGGAAATTCAAGCTTTTCGAAAACTATAAAAGCAAGGTCATTTCCTTTGCCGAACCGAAGTTTGACGCCTCCTCGTGGGACGGAATCACCGTTCCGTCTTCCTGGCAGTTCGAGGGCTTTGACCGTCCGATCTATACGAATATACAGTACCCGTGGGAGGGCAACGAACGGCTGCATCAGCCGCTTGCCCCGACAGAGTTCAACCCCGTCGGCTGTTACATAAAAAAATTCACGCTGCCCAAAGGCTTTTCCAAGGGCAGAGTTGTTCTTTGCTTTGAGGGCGTGGAATCGTGCTTTTATCTTTATGTAAACGGAACACGCTACGGCTACAGTGAGGGTACCTTCCGTCACAGCGAATTCGATATCACCGAGCTTTTAAAGCCCGGAGAAAACACAATCGGGGTTGAGGTGTACCGCTGGTGCACCGGAAGCTGGCTTGAAGATCAGGACTTTTTCCGCCTTGCCGGCATTTTCAGAAGTGTCTATCTGTATACGACCGCTTCGCAGTATATTGCCGACTTTTCCGTTTCGGCTATCCCCGACGCCAAGTACAAAAGCGGAACGATTGACGTAACCCTTTCGCTCGGAACCACCGGTAAGCATACCGAGGCGGAAATGACGGTTTACGACGCAAACGGCGATGTTGCCGCCTTTGACTCGTTCACGGCGGAAAACAAAAAACGGGTGCACCTGAAAGCCACCCTGCCGTTTATCCGGCTCTGGAACGCCGAGCACCCGTATCTTTACACCGTGATTTTTGCGTTACGGGACGAAAACGGCGTCAGCTTTGAATTTGCCGCACTGAAAACCGGTTTTCGAAAAGTCGAAATCAAGGACGGCATCGTGTACCTGAACGACCAACGGCTCGTTTTAAAGGGCGTCAACCGCCACGAATTTTCCTTTGACAAGGGCAGAGCGATTGACCTTGACACCATGATCGAAGACATCAAGGTGATGAAAGCGAACAACATCAACGCCGTCCGGACCTCTCACTACCCGAACAGCACCGAATGGTATGACCTTTGCGACGAATACGGACTTTATGTGATTGACGAAAACAACCTGGAAACGCACGGAACACGGTTTCCGTCTCACCCGTCAACGCCGCTTCTTCCCGGTTCGCTTGACGAGTGGACGCCCGTATGCATGGACAGAATCGAATGTCTTTACGAGCGGGACAAAAATCACCCCTCGGTCATCTGCTGGTCGCTCGGAAACGAATGCAGCGGCGGCGAAAACTTCAAAAAGATGTATGACTATCTCAAGCAGAAGGACAGCACGAGATTTGTTCACTATGAGTCGATCTGGGACGACTTTGAAACCGACCGCCACGTTACGGACGTGTATTCCATGATGTACGAAAAGCCATGGGATATCGAAAAGAAAATGAAAAAATACACGGACAAGCCGTACATGCTTTGCGAGTATGCACACGCCATGGGCAACTCCTGCGGCGGAAACGAAAAATATCTCGACCTGCTCAAAAATGAGCACTTCTTCGGGCTTTTTGTCTGGGATTTCGTGGATCAGGGAATCAAGACAAAAACCGAGGACGGAACGGAGTACATCGGCTACGGCGGAGATTTCGGCGACGACCCGAACGACGGCAATTTCTGCGGTGACGGTTTACTTTTCGCCGACAGAAGCGTAAGTCCGAAGATGACCGAAATGAAACGGCTTTACCAGAACGTTGACTTTGAAGCCGTTGACGCCGTAAAAGGCAAAATCCGGGTCAAAAACAACTTCATGTTCTCCGACCTTTCCGAATACAACCTTCACTGGCAGCAGATCAGCCGCATCAAGGTCATTGACAGCGGCGACTGCCTGGTCAGCGCAAAACCGGGTGAAACCGCCGACGTTGATCTGAAAATCAAAAAGAATCCCGACGGCGAATGGTACCTGAACGTGATTTTCGAGCTGAAGGACGCCGCAAAATGGGCAAAGGCAGGTCATGTTATTGCCAAGCGTCAGTTCGTCATTAATGAATACGACATCAAAAAGACGCCGATAACGGGTCACGAAATGACAACGAGAACCGAATACGGCACGCTTTACGTTTCGGGCGGCGAACTGGAAGTCCGTTTTTCAAGAAGAACGGGTAAGCTTTACTCGATCAAAAAAAGCGGTGAAGAGCTTCTGTCTGCGCCCATAGCACCGCAGTTCTGGCGTGCGCCGACCGATAACGACCGGGGCAATCATATGGGTGTGCGCTGTGCAATGTGGAAAACCGCCGGCAAGGATGCTTCGTTCAGCATCAAAAACGTCAAGCAGGACGAAAAGACGGTTAAAGTCGAGACCGAGTTCACTCTTCACACCTTCCCGAAGGAATGTGTCGGAAAGATCATCTATACGATCGGCTCAAACGGAATCCATGTGGATTTCAGCCTTCCCGTTCCGTCGGGACTTCCCGACCTTCCGCAGGTCGCCGTTGAGCTGAAGCTAAACCAAAGCTATTATTCGCTCGAATATCTCGGAAGAGGACCGCACGAAAACTACATTGACCGCAAACAAAGCGCCGATATCGGCATGTACAAGACCGAAATCGAAAATCTCTATGTTCCGTACCTGAAGCCGCAGGAGCACGGCGAAAGAACCGGTGTACGTTTTGCGAAGCTTGTCGGTTCAAAGCATACCCTGCTTTTTGAAGCGGATAGGGAAATGGAGTTCAACGCCTGCCGCTGGTCGGTGGACGAGCTGGAAGAAGCCAAGCACGGCTATGAACTCCCGAAGAGTGACGAGCTTTATGTCAAAGCCGTTTCCCGTCAGACGGGCGTCGGCGGCTACGACAGTTGGGGAGCGAGAACACTTGACGAACACACGAACAACGCCGGAAAGACCTACCGTCTCGGCTTCACAATGATCCCCGAGGGGAAATAAACAAGACAGGAGAAAGACTATGAAAAGCAAACAGCAATCCAACCCCGTTGCGGCAATCTGCGCCGTGACAACGCTCATCATCATCGACCTTGCCGTCAGGCACTGTATGAGGAAATATGGCAGAAAATAAAAAAGCGCAGAAACCGAAGCCGAAAAGAGCCGGCAAAGGCAACGGCTGTCCGCTTTACAAAAAGTGCGGCGGCTGTCAGCTTCAGAACATGAAGTACGAAGAACAGCTTTCCTATAAGCAAGCCAAGTGTGTCAAAACGCTTGGCTCTTTCGGCTTTGTCAACAAAATCATCGGCATGGAAAATCCGACCCACTACCGCAACAAGGTGCAGGCGGCGTTCGGAACGACCCGAAGCGGCAAAATTATTTCGGGCGTCTATCAGTCAAAAAGTCACCGGATCGTGTCGGTGGACGACTGTCTGCTTGAGGACGAAACCGCTGACAAAATCATTGTTACCATCAGAAAGATGCTTCCGATGTTTAAGCTCTTACCCTATAACGAGGACACGGGCAGGGGATTTTTGCGCCATGTACTTGTCAAACGAGGCTTTCAGACGGGCGAAGTCATGGTCGTACTTGTGACCGGTACGCCTGTTTTCCCGAGGAAGAACGATTTTCTCAGGAAGCTTCTCCAGCTTCACCCCGAGATTACGACCATCGTGCAAAGCGTCAACAACGCAAAAACAAGTCTTGTTTTAGGCAAGGACGAAACGGTGCTGTTCGGCAAGGGGTATATTGAAGACATTCTCTGCGGAAACCGCTTCCGCATTTCGCCGAAGTCGTTTTATCAGATCAATCCCATTCAGACCGAAAAGCTGTACAACACGGCGATTGACTTTGCCGGCCTTACCGGAAAGGAAACCGTACTTGACGCTTACTGCGGTATCGGTACAATCGGCATCACTGCCGCAAAAAAGGCGAAAACCGTCATCGGCGTTGAAGTCAATCCCGACGCGATCCGTGACGCAAAGAAGAATGCACGGCTCAACCAAAAAGAAAATCTCCGTTTCTTCACGGCGGACGCAGGCGAGTTTATGCAGGAACTTGCAGGGGAGAACGAGAAAATTGACGTGGTATTCATGGATCCGCCGAGAGCCGGAAGCGATCTACGGTTTCTTCGAAGTCTTGTGACGCTCAGCCCGGAAAGGGTTGTGTACCTCTCCTGCAACGTGGAGACGCAGGCGAGAGACTTGCTGTTCCTTGTGAAGAACGGGTACAAGGTGAGAAAGATTCAGCCGGTGGATATGTTTCCGCATACGGGGCATATAGAGTGTATCGTGATGTTGACAAGAAAGTAACAATCTTAAGATATACCTTTGTTCAGAAATTCAGCGCAGTTTTAAGCAAGGTGTTATAATTATTATGAAAAAAGAGAAAAGCGATATCATTGAAGATATAACCAAAATGCTTCTCGCAGAAAATAATGATGCGGCAAGGAACATAATTGTAAAGGAATATCCTCATAAAGCTATTAAGGTTGAGAAGCGTAAATATACAATGTCAGAAAAAATGGAACAATTCTTATCGGATGGATTCATTGATCGCTATACGGGGAAAAGACTTATTAATCCGGGTATGCTTAAAGTGATATCGACTTATTTTCCCGATGAATTTCCTTTTCACCCTCATTGGAAAATGACAAAAACACATATTGCTTTTTGGGAGTTAATCCCAACAATTGACCATATTTATCCTATTGCTAAAGGCGGTCACGATGATAAAGAAAATCGGGTTACCACCTCTATGAAAAATAATTCAATAAAAAGCAACTATACAATAGATGAAATCAACTGGGAATTATACCCAAAAGGAAACTTGATAGATTGGGACGGGTTAACAAGTTTATTTGTTGAAATCGTCAACAAGGACAAAGAATTGCTGAAAGATAATTATATAAGAAATTGGTATAACATCTCAAAAAAATATTGAACGGTAGCTTGCTAACTTACAAAGAGATTAAACTATGACCAAACCCCTATCCTCATGGGGCGGTATGCGAAAATACCTTGAAAAAAGTACTTATCAGAAAAACAAGGCTCCCCTGTCGGAACTGTTCCGATTGTGAGGAGCCGTTTTTGTTTGCTTTTCAGGTGTAATTCTTACTTCGCCGCCTGATAGACACGCACATAATCAACAATGAAATCCACGTCGCCGCTGTTTTTCGTGATGTCGCCTCTGCCGGAAGCGTTTCCGTTTTCTCCGGCGACTTCAACGGAAAGAATCAGGCTTTCCGGATTCTGCGACACGCCGCCTTTATCGGTTCGTGCACACTCGTGACCGTTAATATAGAAAATGTATTCGTCGGGCGTCCATTTTACACCGTAGGTGTTGTACTGCGTATAGGGATTTTCGGCATAGAAATTCCCGACATGATAATTCTGATGCGCTTGCTCATAGCCGTCCCAATGGAGGTTGACGGAAACGCAGTCCGCTGTCATTTTTTGTCCGTACTCGTAGCCGAAGCCTTCGAAAATATCAATTTCCGTGCCGTCACGGCCGCTGCCGTCCACGTTGTATACATCGCCGTTCATCATCCAGAATGCCGCCCAGAGTCCCTGTCCTTTCGGAAGAATACAGCGGGTTTCATAATAGCCGTACAGGAAAGAATCGGGGTTGGTTTCGTCCTGCGGATTGGACTGATAGGTGGTGACATAGCCGCTGTACCAGCCTGCTTTGTAATCGCCGCCGTATTGTAAAGCGGCTTCTTCATCAAGATACTTCGTGCGGATATGCAGATTGCCGTCCGATACGCTGATCATGTCCTTGTGCCAATAGCCGCCTTTGCGGACAGCGCCCCAATGGATCGTGTCAACGTTCTGGTTATCGTTCCATTTGCTCCGGTCAAGCTCCGTTCCGTCAAATTCGTCCTGCCACACAAGCTCGTATCCGTCAAGATCAACCGTCTTTTTGGTCGGGTTCAGTCCGAAGCCCAGGTCGATACGCAACAGCGAAGAAAGTAATACGATCACAGCAATAATTTTGTTGAGAATGGAAACGCTCATGAGTACCTCTCCTTTAAAAAAATACCGAGGTATTCGTGATAAGCTTATTCGCAGGCATCAATCGGAATATCTCGGCTTCTGATATCATGATATCGTTTTCCGTTAAGCTTGTCAAGATTATTTGAAAATAATTGCTTTCGGAAAAATCGCATCAAGTGACGGACTATATCAATTTTCTGCCGCTTATGATATAATAATACCGGAAGCGGATACCATACAGAAAATTGTAGCCCTGTCGGAAAGGAGCAAAAAATGGCAAAACACCAATTCGGAATCATGAAACAAAACCCGAAGCCCGGTGTTCGGTACGACGAGTACGAACCGGGAAAGTACGGCTGTATTGCGGTTGAAGATGAAATCATCGAAAAATTCAGCGAAGAAATCTGTTCGCTCGATATGTTCTGGCATACCGTGGACATGCCCGCAAAAGGACTTGCGTATTGCGGTATCACGCTTATCCCTCCGGAATCAGTTGAATTT
>JBJFHV010000310.1:0-1935 GCA_051894015.1 Acutalibacteraceae bacterium
GTCTCGGGTTATGGATAAACAGGCTGTCGCCCTGATGGTAATGGCGGAACGAATGGTAGCCGTAAGCGGAAAGCATCGGCAACACGGCAATCAGCTGTAAGCTTTGGCGCAGAACATTTTCAACCGAGATATCGTCCGGATTATCATCATAGGCGTAAAGCGCAAGCACGCTTCTCGACAGTATGTTCATCATATCCTTGCCCGGCGCTTTTAAAATCATGTCTCTGACGAATGACGGCGGCAGACTGCGGTATTCGCCGAGCGTCTGACTGAAACGGGAAAGTTCCTTTTTATCGGGCAATTTGGAAAACAAAAGAAGATACACCGTCTCTTCAAAGCCGAAACGGTCGTCTTTCATAAAACCGTCTACAAGGTCGTTAATGTTGATTCCTCTGAAATACAGTTCACCTTTACACGGCACGACACTGCCGTCCTCCAACACGTTTTTGGCCTTGATTTCCGAAATTTCGGTAAGTCCCGTGACAACGCCCTTGCCGTTCATGTCGCGAAGTCCGCGGTTGACATGATGCTGCGTGTACATTTGCGGCTGTATTCCGTTATTCTCCTTTGATTTTTCGGCAAGTTCTCTTATATACGGCGTAATATCCGAAAACGATCTTCCCACAGTATCATCTCCTTTAACAATTCAAAATTTTACCAAACCAAGTTTAAAACAATTATAGATATTTGTCATTATTTGGTCATCATCTGTTTATTATTATATCATATTTAAAAGATTATATCAATTTGATATTTTATTAAGTTTTCTTAAACAGTTTTACGGTTCCGTGAAGCAAGACGGTTGATATTACCGTTTTTTGGGAGTATAATGAATTGACTTTTTAGGAAAGTCTGATTCAATCCGGTGAAAAATCGGCAAGTAAGCTGTGCATCAAAGCGTATACTTGATTGATTCAGAGGTTTCTTAACAGTAAGGAGCGATAAAATGCCGGGACTCGGAACCATCATCAATGTAGCTGCCATTGTAATCGGCGGTCTGATCGGCTTACTGTTCGGCAGATTCATGAAGCCGAGATTTCAGGACACACTGATGAAATCCTGTGGGGTGTGCGTCATCTTTGTCGGGATTGCAGGCGTACTGACAAAAATGCTGACCGTCGAAGACGGAGCAATCACGGCAAACGGCACACTGATGATGATCGCCTGCCTTGCCGCCGGTTCAATCGTCGGTGAAATCATCAATTTTGAACGGCTCTTTGAGCGGTTTGGTGAATGGCTGAAAATCAAAACCGGAAACAGCAAGGAAAAGTCCTTCGTGAATGCTTTCGTCACCGCTTCGTTTACGGTCTGTATCGGCGCGATGGCGATTGTCGGTGCCATTGAGGACGGAATCAGCCGTGATCCCTCAACTTTGATTTTAAAAGCCGTTCTTGATATGCTCATCATTTGTATTATGACCGCTTCGCTCGGAAAAGGCTGTATTTTTTCGGCGATTCCCGTCGGGATTCTTCAAGGCTCGGTAACGGCACTTGCGGGGCTCATCAAGCCGCTTTTGACCGAACCGGCTTTGAACAATCTTTCGCTTCTCGGCTCGGTTCTGATTTTCTGCGTCGGCGTTAATCTTGTATTCGACAAGAAGTTCAAGGTCGCCAATATGCTCCCGTCGGTGATTGTTGCGGTTATCTGGGGGCTGATTGCGCGGTAGCATGCTGTCGGCGCATGAAAGCTCGATAACGTATTTTCATTCAACAGCCCGAGCATTGAACCGAGCAGTAAGTTTTTGTTTATCTCACTAATAATTGATTTGTACTTTTCGGATTTAGCTACTTCTATATCTTTACCTTTGCGCTAATGCCGCGCGGGCACATACTTTCTGACAAACGCGTCAGAAAGTATGCAAAGAACGCTTTTGGTACGCATTTTCTCAGCCGAGTTTTTTCTCGCCTTGAAGGCGGAGAAAAAACTGCGGGTCGA
>JBJFHV010000311.1:0-1935 GCA_051894015.1 Acutalibacteraceae bacterium
AATGCTATGCCCTTGACGGAGATAACTCCACCTAATAAACTCATTGGCATTTCGCCGCTAAAATGAAGCGGCGCTGCACCTACCTTTCACTGTTTTTTCTCTGAATTTGAACAGAGGATTCAGCCGTAGTGTTCCCTACGGCTGAACGTTTTATCTATTTATTGATTGACTTTTCTTGTGTAATCCGGAAGAAGCTTCGGGCTTACGCAGTCGCTTTCGATACCTGCGTCGTCAAGCTCTTTCTGGAAAGCGTCAACATGGGAAAGCGTAAGCTTTCCGACCGTTGTATCCTTTGCAGCCTTTGCGGCGTTCTGACCGGCGTTTCTGCCGAATACGATGATGTCAAGAAGAGAGTTACCCATCAGACGGTTTCTGCCGTGGATTCCTCCGACGGCTTCACCGGCAACGAAGAGGTTTTCAACGTCGGTCATGCCGTTAGCGGCAATCTTGAGTCCGCCGTTCTGATAATGGAGCGTCGGATAAACCAGGATCGGCTCTTTTCTCATGTCGATGCCGTACTGAAGATACATACGAAGCATAGCGGGGATTCTCTTTTCGATGGCGCCCTCGCCGTGAATCATTTCGATCATCGGCGTGTCAAGCCATACGCCGTATCCGCCGCCCGGAGTCGGAACGCCCTTGCCTCTTGTCGAGCACTCACGGATAATCGAAGAAGCGGTAACGTCACGGGTTTCAAGCGGATTCATGAACGCTTCACCGTCAACGTTGACGAGAAGTGCGCCGAGAGAACGTACCTTTTCGGTAACGAGTGCGCCGAAAATCTGGGACGGATAGGCAACGCCTGTCGGGTGATACTGAATCGTATCGGCATAAAGAAGCGGTGCGCCTGCTCTGTAACCGAGAATCAGACCGTCGGCGGTTGCGCCGTAATGGTTCGAGGTCGGGAAGCCCTGATAATGAAGACGTCCTGCACCGCCGGTAGCGATGATAACCGTCTTGGCCTTGGCAACGTAAAGCTCGTTTGTTTCCATATTCTGAAGAACAGCACCGGCAACCTTGCCGTTTTCGTCCTTGATCAGCTCGATAGCCGCTGTGTAGTCCACAACGGGGATTCCGAGGTTCCATACCTCGTCACGGAGAACACGCATGATTTCTGCGCCGGAGTAGTCCTTGCAGGCGTGCATTCTCTTTCTTGAAGTTCCGCCGCCGTGGGTGGTAACCATGGTGCCGTCCTCTTCCTTGTCGAACATAACACCGAGGTCGTTGAGCCACTTGATAGCGCCCGGAGCGTCGCAGACAAGCTTCTTTAAAAGCTCGGGCTTATTGCAGAAGTGGCCGCCGCCGAGAGCATCAACGTAGTGGATCGCCGGGGAATCGTTGGGCTTGTCAGCCGCCTGGATTCCGCCCTCCGCCATCATGGTGTTGGCGTCGCCGATACGAAGCTTTGTGACAATCATGGTGTTGGCACCTGCGTTGAACGCTTCGATTGCCGCCGAGGAGCCTGCTCCGCCGCCGCCGATGATGAGAACGTCAACGTCATACTTCGGATTCTCAAGGTCAATGTCCTTGCCGAGGACACGGCTTGTACCCTCAAGAAGATGACGAAGCTCCGACGGAACCTTTTCGCCCTTGTTCGGACCTACGTGGAGCGTTTCGAAGCCTGCATCCTTATAGTCGGGATGGTATTCCTTAAGAAGCGCATCCTTTTCGTCGGCTGTCATCTTGCGAAGATCCATGCCGAGTCTTGCTTTTCTTGTTGCTTCAACCTTTTTGATGGAAGCGAGCATTTCTTCTGTTAACATTGTACCGTCCCTCCTTATTTCTCGATGTCTCTGTTGTTGTAAAGGTCTTTCAGCTCATCGATGCTCTTTGCCATAACCTCGGCAACCGGAGCGTCCCATTCACCGTTCTCGATTTCGGCAACTCTGTTTTTAAGATGCTCGGTCTCGGGAGCGATGTATTTGCCGGTAAGAC
>JBJFHV010000312.1:0-1934 GCA_051894015.1 Acutalibacteraceae bacterium
AGTCGGCGTGACAACGGTTTCGTATTCGTCCTCGCTGCCCTCTTTGAGCTTCGACTCGGTCATATCCATCATGATCGGATAACGGATATAATCGGAATATTTTTGGACAATATCCTGAAGCGTGTACTGTTCAAGATACTTGTCATAGTCAAACTCTTCGGTCTTTTCCTTAATCTTCAGAGTAATTGTCGTGCCCGGCTCGTCCTTTTCGGTTTCTTTGATCGTGTAGCCGTCTGCTCCGCTTGACTCCCACTGATACGCTTCGTCGGTGCCGTGAACACGGCTGACCACGGTAACGGTATCGCTGACCATGAACGCCGAATAGAAGCCAACGCCGAACTGACCGATAATTTCAACCTCACTCTTTTCTTCAAGACCGCTCTTAAAGTCGAGCGAACCGCTTTTTGCGATTGTACCGAGATTGCTTTCAAGCTCCTCCTTGCTCATGCCGCAACCGTTATCCGAAATGGTCAACGTGCGGTTTTCCTTGTCAACGGAAAGCTGAATTCTGAAGTCATCCCTTGAAAGACCCGATTCGTTATCGGAAAGCGAACGGTAATAAAGCTTATCAAGTGCGTCGCTCGCATTCGAAATCAGCTCACGAAGAAAGATGTCCTTGTTGGTGTAAATCGAATTGATCATCATATCAAGAAGCTTTTTCGATTCCGCCTTAAACTGTTTTTTTGCCATAATATGTCAACTCCTGTATGTAATTTATTACTTCTGCTAATTTTAGCACTCTTTGTCTTTGAGTGCTAAAACATATTATAGCCGAATAAAAGCATTTGTCAAGAGCGTAACAAATAAAAAAATATTTTTTTAAAAAAGTCTTGACTTGAAGTCAACTCCAAGTTGTATAATGTCAGCAGGAAAGACAAAAGGAGTGATTGATTTGAAAAATATCGTGATCGTTTCCTCAACGCCGAGAAAAAACGGAAACAGCGAAATTCTTGCCGCCGAGTTCAAAAGAGGTGCCGGGGAAAAAGGGCACAAGGTGACCGAAATCTTTGTGCGTGAGCTTGACATGAAATTCTGCAAGGGCTGTCTCGCCTGCCAGAAAACGGGAAAATGCGTCATCAAAGACGATATCGCACCGCTGATCGACACGGTGAGAAGTGCCGATGTGCTGGTTTTCGCTTCACCGGTGTATTACTATTCGGTATGCGGTCAGCTGAAAACCTTCTTAGACCGCATGAATCCGATCTATACGCTCGGTCACAGTTTCAAAGAGGTTTATCTGATATCCACCGCAGCCGAAAACGAAGAAAGTGCGGTTGACGGCAGCATCAGCGACATACAAGGCTGGATTGACTGCTTTTCGGGCGTCACGCTTGCGGATGTCATAAAGGGGATCGGAGCGACTGCGCCCGGAGAGATCAGAAGCCATGAAGACGTCATGAAGCAGGCATACGAAATGGGTTGCGGCGTATGACAATTAAACAGGTCAGCGAAAAATACGGCATTTCCGCCGACACTTTACGCTATTACGAAAAAACGGGGCTGATTCCCGATGTCCCGAGAACCCCGGGCGGAATCCGGGACTACGATGAAACCGCCTGCGGCTGGGTCGAGTTTATCATGTGCATGAGAAACGCAGGGCTTCCGATTGATGTACTTTCTAAGTACGTTGAGCTTTGCAAGCAGGGCGACGGCACCGCCGAAGAACGGAAGCAGATTCTTGTCAGTCAACGCAGACAACTGATCGAAAAAATCGAATCGCTCAATGCATCGTTAGAAAGGCTTGATTTTAAGATCAATTATTATGATGAGATTATACTCAAGAGAGAGCGAGAGCTGAAAGACGGGAGGTAAAAGAATACAGGCCGTACGGTAAATTATTGTTTGGCGGAGTAGAACCTCTGCTGACGGTCAGCGTAGAACCCCTCTGTCAGCAAAGCTGACATCTCCCCTTTCAGGGGAGAAAAATATTTTAG
>JBJFHV010000313.1:0-1926 GCA_051894015.1 Acutalibacteraceae bacterium
CCAAGCCTGTAGCGGACTTTCACCGCCAAGTGGTTACGCATGCCGAGCACACCACAAAAAAGTGCCGCAAACGTCCTATTCATAAGGGTTTACGGCACTTTTCAAGTGGCCCGCCCAGAGGGATTCGAACCCCCGATCTTCAGAATCGGAATCTGCTGCGTTATCCAGCTGCGCCATGGACGGATATGGGCGGCAACATAAAAACTGTTGCCGCAATTGAATTTGTTATTCGGATAAAGCTTTTTCAAGCCAGAAGCTGCCGATATGCATTGCACTGTACAAACCGCGCTTTTCGATTTTGTGCACGATTCTTTCGTTGAGTCTTAAATCCGGATCATTTTTTAAAAGCTGAACCATGACTCGGTCGGCAACGGTCAAACCGTTTTGCTCTTTCGTTGAAAGAATCTGAAGCACCAGAACAAAATCGTCGGCAAGACTTCCGTAATAAATTGTGTTTCCTTTTCTTACAAGAGGTCTGCCCTTGTATTCAAGAAACTCATTTTTCTTTTTCGCTGTTTTAGCTGCTGCCATCATTTGTCTCCTTTATTATTTGCCGTCGTTGAGATAGCTTCTGACAAGTTCCTGTAAAAGCTCGTCTCGGTCAATCTTGCGGATAAGACTGCGGGCATTGTTATGTGTTGTAATATATGTCGGATCCTCTGACAAAATGTAGCCGACGATCTGATTGATCGGGTTGTAACCTTTTTCAACCAACGCTTCATAAACATCCGTAAGAACCTCACGCATCTGAGTATTCTCATCTTTGTAAATTGAAAATTCTCGTGTTCTGTCGTTCATCAGCCGACCCTCCAAACAATAATATTATAGTTTATTATACAACACTTTTTTGGTTAAAACAAGGATATTCGTAAAATTTAATGAAATTTATCAGCCGCGAAGCGAAATTCCGAGTTTTTCAAGTTCGCCGACTGCTTTTTTCACCGCAGAATCGGCTTCAGCATCAGTAAGAGTATGGTCGGCCGCTCTCATTCTGACGCTGAAAGCAACACTCTTTTTGCCTTCGGGAATTTGTGAACCGATATAAACATCGAACAAAGCAATATCTTCAAGGATCTTTCCGACCGCTTTGGCAATAATCTTTTCAATCTTCATGACAGGAACATCGCTGTCACAGACAAACGAAAGGTCACGGCTTGAAGCCGGGAATTTCGGAAGTGCCTTGTAACTGCGCTTGTTGTCGCCGTACTTCAGAAGTGCCGCAAAATCAACCTGTGCAACATACGCCTTTGTTCCGATTTCGTAATTTCCGAGAACGACGGGATGCACCTCTCCGATGACGGAAATGATCTCGTCGCCGATTCTGATGACGGCGGTTCGTCCCGGGTGGAAGGTCGGGTCATCGGTAAGCGGCTCAACATCATAGTTTTTGATGCCGACAACATCAAACAGTTCCTCAACAGCGCCTTTGAGCGTAAAGAAATCATACTGCGCACCGTACATTCCGAGGGTAAGCTTTTCGTTTTCATCGGGAAGCTCATCCGGTCCTTTCCAGATATACTCATTCGAAAGCTCAAACAATGCGGCGGATTCGTTGCGGTTGTTATAGTTTCTTGAAAGCACATCAAGCATGGACGGAATAACCGTTGTTCTCATGACGCTTGTATCCTCTCCCAAGGGATTGGAAATGACAACACTGTTTCTCTTCGGGCTGTTTTCGGGCAGTCTGATCTTATCGTACGCTTTGGGGCTGATAAACGAGAACGTAGCAATCTCGGTAAAGCCGCAGGCAAGCATGGTTGACGAAACAACCTTCTCGAGTTTCTGCGCTTCGGTCAGAGCCGCGTTTGCCACGCCGGCAAGCGGACGGTTGGGGATGTTCTGATAACCGTAGAAACGGGCAATTTCCTCGGAAATATCGGCAAGATGCTCAAGATCGTTCCGGAAGGACGGTACGATAATTGTATC
>JBJFHV010000314.1:0-1926 GCA_051894015.1 Acutalibacteraceae bacterium
GGTTGAAGAGCACAGCTTCGGCAGTCAATGATGCGGGGACGCTTTCTTGCGTGAAAACCGATCACTGTCCTTCCGTCGGCGTCGAACCCGATCGGATACTGTGCCTTGTTCCGGTAGCCGTTCGTGTCCTCAAGATGAATGATCTCATCAACGGAAAGATTCAGTCCGCCGATTCTTTGCAAAGCGTCCTGCACGCGCTGACGTTTGACAGACAGCTCATGTTCGTATGTTATGTGGCTATAGGAACAGCCGCCGCAGCGGTCGTAAACAGGGCAGTCGGGGGTGATGCGGTGCTTTGACGGCTTTATGATTTTTACAATTTTGCCGACGGCATAGCTGCTTTTTACTTTGATGATGTGAATTTTCAGAATATCACCGACAGCCGCCGAGTCAACAAATACCGCTAACCCCTCATAATGACCGATACCGCTCCCCTCGGAAGAGAGAGCGGTTATCGTCAGTTCTATTTCATCGTTCTTTTTTAATTTATTTGTTTTCATATTTGATTTCAACGCCTTTAAACAACAGATCGTTTGTATAAGATACCTCTTTTTCCCAGTCAACAAGAATAACTTCGAATCTGTCTCTTAAAACAAGGCCGGTACCTGAAACCGGAAGAATATCCTCGGTAATGTCCCATTTCAGATAGCTTAATGCATTTGCCGCCTGCTTGACGAGTTCGGTTTTTGTGAAGTTTGTTCTGACAAGCGGGAGTACAACATTTAAAATGCCGAGCGCATCGCTTATCGACATGGTCTTGGCTTTCTGAGCAAGCGCCATAAGAACATTTCTCTGTCTGCCGGTTCTGGTTCTGTCGTTATCTGTTTCTCTCAGACGTGCGTAGACTAAAGCCTGTTCTCCGTTGAGCGTATTGGTGCCGGCGGACGGGAACTGACCGGGAAAAGTGCCGTTCAAGACATTTTGCTCGACTGAAGTAAGGTTGATGCTGACGCCGCCGAAAGCATCAATAACTTTTTTGAATGAATCGAAATTGACGCTGACATAACGGTCGATCCGGATTTTATAGTTTCTTTCAACCGTGTCAATGGCAAGCGGAGCACCGCCGTAACCGTGCGCATGGCTGAGTCTTGTGTTTTTGTAGCCTTGAATTGCCGCATAAGCAGCTCTCGAAAGGGAGACAAGCTTAATTGTTTTCTGATTCTTGTTAATGCTGACAAGAATCATCGCATCGGAACGTCCGTAGGGGAAGTTTTTGCTTCCGTAGTCGATGCCCATTAAAAGAATGTTGTACACATCGTCGCTGTAACGGATTTTTGACGCGTTGCTTTGAATACTGCTGTCGGCCTGGGCAAGCTTGGAGGCTTCTTCATCGGAAAGCTTGCCGCCGTTGAGCAGATCATCTTCCTCTTCCTGTCCGTCTTCTGTCGGTGCCGTAACAAGGGAACCGTCGTCAAACGAAATCTTGTTCAGATAGTGGAAGCCGGTTGCAAAAACAGCCGCAAAAAGCACGATGATAATGCATAAAACCGTAACAAGTATTTTGTGTCTTCTGATAAATCTCATAATCATCCCTCTTTATATTTTGGTGTAACGCCGCTGTAAAACAGCTTGTGTGCATATTCAACCTCATAATCCCAATCGACAATGGCCACTTCGTAACCGTCACGAAGTGTGAGCGGAACAATTTTGTTCGGTAAAACGTCCTGTTCAATTCCGTTTGAAAGGTAGGAAGAAACGTTCGCAAGCTGAGATACGATTTGTGTTTTGCTGAGATTGGTTGTGATAAGCGGAAGAATTTTGTTGAGCAGGGAGTTCATTTCCATAAAGCCCATGCTCTGAATCTGGTTTGCAATTGAGGTCAGAACATTTCTCTGACGCTGTGTTCTTTGACGGTCGGTGTCGATTTTGCGAAGTCTTACATAATACAGGGCGGTTTCACCGTTGAGCCGATAGGTGTCCGCTCCG
>JBJFHV010000315.1:0-1923 GCA_051894015.1 Acutalibacteraceae bacterium
ATCAAGGGCTTGCAGTCGGGCTGCACCTATTTCTTCCGCGTCGGCGACAGCGCAGCCGAAAAAAGCAAAATCTGTCATCTTCAATCCGAAAAACATGAAAAAATTATTGAAATTATGAACAATCTATGATATCATGTAGACAAATGACTGTTAAAAAGGAGACAGATACATGAAAAAATTAATTTCGATTTTACTGGCGGTTTTAATGATTTTATCGTCAGTAACTGCTCTTGCTTTCGCGTCCGATACCGACAGAGATATCCCGATTGTCTGCGTCCACGGCTACGGGGCGAATATTTATTATCCGGACGGAAGTGTTGTTTATCCTCCCGAAAGCAACTACGACATCGGTGAACACGTGAAAAAGGTTACGCCCGGTATACTGAAAGAACTCGGAAAAAGTCTGCTGACCGACAACTGGGACGGTTATTGTGATTCGCTTTATGATGCAATCGCCCAGCTTTATGAGGGATTTCCGCTTGACGGGAACGGAGAAATTGCCAACGGTTCTTTTGTTAACACCTCTCATAATGAAGCGGTTCTCAGAAACCCGAAGCAATCGGATTATCATGTTTGTGATTTCACGTTCATGTATGACTGGCGCAAAAGTCCGCTTGAAGTTGCAGATGAACTGAACGCTTATATCAACACTTTGCTTGAAAAAACGGGACACAGCAAAGTCGGACTTGTCGGCCGCTGTCTCGGTTCTGCTGTTGTTTCGGCTTATATTGCTGAATACGGAACAGCCAAAGTAGATTCTCTTGTTTATTATGTTCCGACCGTAAACGGCGGCGTTGAAACCGTAAATGCACTCTTCACCGGTGATGTTCAGCTTGAACCGACTTCTCTTGACCGCTTTGTCAATTACTACGTCAACAGAAAAGGAATCAGCGGTGACGAAATCATGGATGATTTTATTATTGCTCTTTTTTCTCTCTTAACCTATTGCAAGGTTCTCCCTGCCGCAGAAGATGCTCTTGAAACCATTTACGCAAAGGTTAAGACAAATGTTGTACCGCGGCTTCTTCTTGCCTGTTACGGAGGTCTTCCCTCTTTCTGGTCCATGCTGAGTTCCGAATACTACGAGGACGCAAAAGCGTTTGTATTTAAGGGCAGAGAGGACGAATACGCCGGCTTTATCAAAAAGATTGATGAATTCAACTATAGTGTAAAAGAAAAGCTTCCCGAATTGCTCAAGAATTTTGAAAGCGAAGGCGGTCGTGTTGCCGTTATTGCCAAATACGGATTCAACGCTCCTCCGATATCGCAAACGCCGAACATTCAAAGCGATGCCATGGTTGCAACAAGAAATCTTTCTTTCGGCGCAACCTGCAGCAACATTAACAAGAAGCTTCCGGAAAGCTACATTGAGAGAGCTGTACTTGCAGGAACCGATCAATATATTTCTGCCGACAAAAAAATTGACGCTTCCACCTGTCTTTTCCCGGATACCACTTGGTTTATCAAAAATATCCCTCATTCTGACTTTCCCGCCGACACAAACAATTTAATCCGGACATTCATTCAAAGCAAAGAAAGAATTACCGTTTGGGATTACGAAAATTGGCCGCAGTACATGGCATACGATATGGAAACCGGTGCAATTTCAGCCGTTACAGAGGATAAAGACGAAGATTCGCGCTGGACAAACAATATCATTGAGGCGTTTATCAAATTTCTGACATCGTTGTTCAGAGTTTTCATAAAGCTCCTTTCTCAGCCGGCAAAAGCTGAATAAGCAGCTGAACACCAAATGTGATTTTTCACGGCACACGAAAGCATGTGTGCCGTGATTTTTTTATACAAAAAATCCGCTCCGGTTAACCGGAGCGGAACTACATTTGATTTTGTCAATAAAGCTGTTTTTCTTTGATAACCGGATTTCCCGAATACGGCTTAACGGCCGGGAACTGTGTCTCGTCA
>JBJFHV010000316.1:0-1914 GCA_051894015.1 Acutalibacteraceae bacterium
CCCATGCTGATCACATTTCTTCATATGGAACCCTATCAGGCCGTCGGCATTGCCTTGGCAAGCGATGTTCTTGCCAGTGCGGTCAGTGCCTACACCTACGGCAAAAGTAAAAATCTTGATATCAAAAACGGCCTCGTTATGATGGTCAGCGTACTTTGCTTTACGATGATCGGAAGTTGGGTTTCCAATCTTGTTCCGAACACGGCTATGGGATCCATGTCACAGATTATGACCGTTTTCCTCGGCATCAAATTTATCGTCAAGCCCGTTATGACAACCAAAGAGAGCATGGCGGAAAAGCTGAGTGCAAAACAGAGAATTCTCCGGTCGATCCTTTGCGGATGTATGATCGGCTTTATCTGCGGTTTCATCGGCGCCGGCGGCGGAATGATGATGCTTCTTGTTCTTGTTACGGTTCTCGGCTATGAGCTTAAAACCGCCGTCGGAACGAGTGTATTTATTATGGCGTTTACAGCGTTTACCGGCTCGGCCAGTCACTTTTTGATCTCAGGCGAAGTCACCGATATCTGGGCTCTTGTTTTCTGCGTCATTTCAACGCTTATCTGGGCGCTTATTGCCGCAAAGATTGCAAACAAGGCAAGCGCAAAAACACTAAACCGTGTTACCGGTTTAGTGCTTATCATCGTCGGTATTACAACCGTTGTATTCAAATATGTATAATCAGTCAACCTCGACCGTTCCGTCGTCCTTCACGGTAACCGTCATACCGTCTTTGACATAATCAAGGAATTCATCTCCGAGACAGTCAACGACGGGCATTGTAATATCGTCAAGCCAGACCTCTGCTAAAACCGCGCCGGAAGCTGCAAGCGAATCAATATGGTTGGCAAACAGCATACAAGCCGGCTGACGCTTCATGGCACAGGCGCAATATAAAACCAATCCGCCCGTTGTTGAACCGATTGTCTGAGGCAGACAAAGAGCGGCACCGGCCATCTGCTTACCGTACAGATCGGGATTATTCTGATCACCGCAGGTGGCTTTTTTGTCGCCGAACTGCAAGGCTTTCTGGAAAGAAGCAAGCGTATTCAGACCGCCGTGTGAAACGAGTGCTTTCGCCGTTACGGTCCCGGGTGTAACCGTTCTGCCTTTAAAAACCTTCATGACTTGGCCCCTCCTTTTGTGATTTCTTTGAGAATTTCATCATCGGTATAGTATTTTGCTGTTGTATAGGTACGCAGCTTGTTTGACGATGTGATAACCGGCATTTTGGCACATAACGGGTTATTCATATACATCAGCGGACAAATATATGATGTTATGACACCGGTCGCTTTCAAACGGGCGGCATACGGTGTTTTTTCAAACTCCTTCAAAACGGCCGGAGCGGCTGTAAATACGGTCGGAATCGTTACTTTGCTTTCTCCGCTTTCTTTCAGTGCCTGCTCTACCCTGTCCGTCCAGTTTTTGAGCTGTTCAAGCGACATATGCGGACAGCCCATAAAGCAAAGCTTCGGTTTCGCGTTCTTGTCTTTCCAGACAACCGGATAGCTTGCCTTTACTCTTTCAAGCTCTGCGTCGTCAATGACATATTCTTTTGCGCCCTCGGCAATCAGGGTTTCGCCCTGCTTTTTCGCTTCGGGCGTAAGGTTCGCAACATGATAAAGACCGACAGCACCGTTTGACGCCGTTGCCGCACCGAAGTCCTTCAGATAAGTGCAGCTCTTTTCGTCGAGCGTATCGCCCAGCCACTGATCAAGACCCATGATATACGGGACATCTTCCATAACCTTCATACCGATTGCCGAACCTAAAAGCTGCGCTTCCGGCTTTTTGGAAGTCTTCACCTTCACAATCCAGGTCGCTTTTCTGCCTTCATCGGTAAGAAGTCCGAAATACGGAACATAGCCGACAATCGAACCCATGATATCCATAATGCCGGAATTCCGGTTG
>JBJFHV010000317.1:0-1909 GCA_051894015.1 Acutalibacteraceae bacterium
AATTGACCTCATCGTGGGTCTTTTTATATTCGATTATTGCTTCCGTGACAAGCGTTGAAGCGGCAAGCACGTTCAGATGAATCGTTTCGCTTTCAAGCTTTGCCATGGTCTGAAGCTGTGCGGGAATCGAGTCAAGCGCCTCCATAACGGGAAGCAGCTTTTCTTTCAGATACTTTCCGTATTCGGTCAGAACGATATTCCGTCCTTTCGAAACGAATAGCGGAACCCGAAGCTCTTTTTCGAGCCGGTGAACGGATTGAGACAGGGCAGGCTGGGCAATATGAAGCTTCTGTGCGCTTTTGGTGATATGCTGGCTTTCGGCCACTTCAAGAAAATATTTCAGTTGGGTCAGTTCCATTTTTGTCCTCCTTGTCAAAAGCTGACATAAAAACAGGCGATTTGGTAAATTTTTTAGAATATATAAGCTTTGAGTTATGGATTTCATAAGTATTATATATTAGACATTATCGGTTGTCAATGCTATACTGTTACTGTAAGAAAGAAAAGGTAAAACAAACCAAACGGAGGTTCTTATTATGTCAGTAGCAGAAATTTTTGAAGCAATCATGCTTGTGTGCTTCGGTCTCTCGTGGCCGATGTCGGTCATCAAAAATATCAAGGCGAAAAGTGCAAAGAATATGAGTTTGCAGTTTATATTGCTCATTTGCTTCGGTTATGTCGCGGGAATCACCGCCAAGATCATCAACCACAATGTCAGCTATGTTCTTGCGGTTTATATCCTCAACCTTGTGATTGTTTCGGCAAATATTGTTGTTTACTTTGTCAATAAAAGATATGACAGACTGAACAGCGATGAGATAAAAAACATCAAGCTTGAAGCGGTTTCTAAGCCGACTCAGGCAATCAGCAGAAAGGCGGTCTCGGAATGATTGATTTTAAACAGTTTAACGAAGTGGCAAAAGAAAACGGCGTGGTGTTCTTCGGTTCCACCTATTTTGAAGCGGTGCCCGTCAATGAGCTTGCGCAGGATTATGATACCGATTTGCCGGTATATAACAGAAGTGTCGGCGGTCTTACGATTGACAAGGTCAGCGATGTTTTGGAAAGCTGCGTGCTCGACCTGGATCCGTCAAAGCTTTTTATCTGCATCGGCGACGAGGATATCAAAAAAGACAGCTTCAATCTGCCGGATTTCATCGAAAAATATCAGTGGATGCTGTATACACTCCACAACCGCTGTAAGGCGAAAATCTATATCGTATCGGTGATGTCGCTTGACTCGAAAGCGGCGGCAGTCAATGAGAGACTGAAAAGATTGGCGGCGGATACCGGCTGTATCTATGTGGATACGCAGTCGGCGTTAAAAAGTGCAAAGTCAACCCTCAGATTCTTTTCGGTTCTTCGGTACTTTATGAGAAATCACCCGATTACCTTTAACGAAGCCATGATGGCGTGAAAATAATGAAAACACGGCGGACTGTTAAGCTAAGCAGTCCGCCGTTCTGTGTTATGTTTTATACTGTTAAAAGTCCTGCGTCAAGGACAAATTGTGAACCGGTCGCATACCGCGCCTTGTCGCTTGCGATGTAGTCAACAAGATTGGCTACGTCCTCGGGTTCAATCCACGGAACGGGAAGAAGATTGCCTGCACTCGCTTCGGCAATTTTCTCGGGTGTTTTGCCTTCCATGGCGGCAAGTCCGTCGTTCATCGGTGTGTTGACTCCTGTTGGATGAATGCTGACGACCCGGATGTTGTAGGGCGCAAGCTCGATCGCCCACGCCTTGGTCAGTCCCGTAAGACCCCATTTGGAAGCGGTGTAATGGGAAAGTCGGTTGCCGCCGCGAAGTCCCATGACGGACGAATTGTTGATGATAACACCCTTTTTCGCTTTCATCATGATGGGAGAGACGCGTCTTGTCACGTTGAACGGTCCTTTGAGGTTGATGT
>JBJFHV010000318.1:0-1903 GCA_051894015.1 Acutalibacteraceae bacterium
ATGTTCCCCGTGCTCAGATCCACCTTGAAAACGACAGGAATCTTTTCGCTTTTAATTTTGTTAATCAGAAATGCAAGCGTGACAGGATTGGCCTCCGTTTGTGCCGAACAGCCGGGAAAGGCGGCATAATACCGGAACGAATATCGGTCGGCCAGATAGCGGAACGGAAAACGGTCACCGACAACAAAATATTTGTCTTTCGCCGAAACACTGAGAGCTGAAAATTCATCATCAAGACCTTCGAGTTCTTCTATATAGCTTTCCGCGTTATTCTGATAGTATTCTGCGTTATTTCCGTCTTTTTCGCACATGGCATTTGAAATAGCTTTGGTGATTTTGACAGCGTTTGTCGGTGAAGTCCAGACGTGTTCGTCATATTCCGCCTCGCCTTCTTCCTCTTCTCCCTCCATTCCCTCAACAAGCTTTTCAGTCACAGCTCCCGTAACCTGCATCATTCTGATCACGGCAATATTTTCCGTATCGATCGACTCCAGAATATCCTCCACCCATTCGTCGGATTCGCCGCCGCCGTAAATGAACACGTCACAGTTCTGGATCTTCATAATATCCGCCGCAGTCGGTTCATAGGTGTGGCTTTCCTCACCGGGAGAAAGCAGCATGGTCGTCTCTGCCCGGTCTTTTCCGATCTGACGGGCAAAATCATACGGGGCAAAGCTTGTCGCAACAACAGAAAGACGTTCATTTCCTGCGACATTGACTTCACCGCCGAGACACAAAAATGAAAGAAAAACAAGCGCAATGACGCCGACCGCAGCGGCGAAGATCTTTTTGACTTTTTCGGCCTTATGTCCTTTCGGAATCGAGAGAATTTTATCAATAAGCGTAAAAACGGCAAGAGCAAAAATATTCACACATACAACGCTTGCGCCCGTAGGAGCCGTAAAGCGGATTGAGACAAACAGTCCGAACAAAAAGCAAAGCACAGAAACCAATGCACTTGTCAGCGTAACGCTTTTAAAGCCCTTGCAGACACGCATCGAAGTCACGGTCGGGAAGATAATCAGGCTCGAAATCAGAAGCGCACCCATCATACGCATACCGATGACGATCGTAACCGCCGTCAGCGCCGCAATTAACATATTATAGGCAGAAACCTTGGTTCCCGTCGCTTTCGCAAAGCTTTCGTCGAACGTAACGGCGAAAAGCTCATCATAAAAAATCACATAAAAGACAATGACCGCAACGGACAAAATCACGCTGATGACAACATCGGCACGGCTCATAGCAAGAATACTGCCGAACATATAGTTGTATATGTCCACGTTCATGCCGGTCGTAAGAGAAGTCACCATGACGCCGACGGCAAGTGCGCCCGTCGAAATCAGCGCGATGGCGGCGTCCCCTTTTATCTTACCGGTTTCATTCATCCGAAGCAGTAAAAACGCCGCTATTATGACAATCGGAAGTGAAAAATAAAGCGGTGCAATATTGGCGGCACAAGCAATTGCCAGCGCACCGAAGCCGACATGAGACAATCCGTCGCCGATCATCGAATATCGTTTTAAAACAAGACTGACGCCCAGAAGGGCACAACAAAGGGAAATCAGCGTACCGACAAGAAGCGCCCGCATAAGAAACTGCTGAGAAAAAATAAGAGAAATTACGCCCGACAAATTATGCACCTCCCTTAAATGTGCCGAATATATCGCTTTTTTTGTAATCTTCCGCCGTGGCAAAAAAAGCACCGTCACGGCGCATATGAAGAATATGACTGGCATGGGACGCCGCATAAAGCAGATCATGAGACACCATGACGACTGTCATACCGTATTCACGGTTGATTTTTTCAATCAGAGCGTAAAAATCGGCAGTCACAACCGGATCAAGTCCTGCCACCGGCTCATCAAGCAGTAACAGCTTTTTGGCGGCGCAAAGTGCTCTT
>JBJFHV010000319.1:0-1897 GCA_051894015.1 Acutalibacteraceae bacterium
CAAAACAAACAGCTGACAAAAGCGCCGCTACAAGACACAGGTCGCTGATTTTGTCCCAGACGGCATTCTGACCGAACAAGTCAAAAAAAGCACCGTTTGCCGAAGCGAAGCCGACCGAAGAGCCGGCAGGGCCGATCGGCTGTACGTCAACAAATTTAACAAGCAGGGTGAAAACCGCAAACACGGCAAACATGAGGCCTGTCAGAGTGAAATTCTGTTTGGTTTTTGATTTCATATGTATCGTCTCCTTCTGAATTACATAATAACCTCGACATAAAACCGGCAAGGACTTTTTCATCTTTGCCGGTTTACCTTCTTTTAGTTTTTCTTTGCCTTGACCATAATTCTTTTCATCGGCTTTTTTCTTTTGTGCGTCTTGGCTTTTTGGATCGGCGTCGAAATCAGCATATTCGAAAGTACTGTCCAGAGAATGATGAGAATAAACAAGCCGAATACTGAATAGAAGCCGGCGGAAAGAGAGGCGCTTGTTACCGTAAGGATTGCTGTTGCAAGAGCGGCAATCGAACTGTCGGAGAGGACGGAAACAAGCTCGGTAAGATCAATTTCACCGTTTGTGATTTTTGCAAAGGCAGCGTTGCTGACGAGAATGTCAACGAAAAGAAGAACAAGACCGCCGGCGCAAAGTCCGATGACGGTGTATCTCTTTTTCTTGCTGTCAGGCAGTGTGCTGATAATACCGACAGCGATGGTTACAAGAAGCGCTACCACAAAAATGATGAAGAAGGCCCAAAGATGCGCAATGATCGGCGCGGCAACTTCTGTAAAGGTTTTTGCGTCTTCGCCTGTCTGCGGCTGAACATTCGAAATCATTTTCAAAAGGTCATAAATCGAGTATTCAAACGTAGTGCTGAACTTGTCGGTAAGACTTGCAATGGCGTTAATCAGATTTCCGATCGTTTCATCGGCATTTCCGACGGTGAAATAGAACATCTTCAGAAAAATACCGAGTACGACCGATACCACAGCAATGATCGGTGTGACGATTCTGTATGCAAGTTTCATTTGTTTTCATCCTTTCTTATTTCCATGATGAGTTGAGCTGAACCGTTCTGTTAAATATTATTTTATCAGAAGCTGACGATTTGTCAACACAGAAATAGCCCTGTCTCATAAACTGGAACGTATCGCCGGGTTTTACGTCACTTAGTCCGCCCTCCAGCCGGCAGCCGTTCAGCACGACAAGTGAATCGGGGTTGAGGTTGTCCTTGAAGCTTCCTTTTGATTCGTCCGACGGGTTTTCGGCGTTGAAAAGGCGGTCGTACAGTCTTGCTTCAAACGGTACGCTGTCCTTGGCGCTGACCCAATGAAGCGTGCCCTTGACCTTTCTTCCGTCGGGGGAGTTGCCGCCGCGGCTCTCGGGATCATAGGTGCAGTGAACGGCGGTGACGTTGCCGTTTTCGTCCGTGTCGTAGCCGACGCATTTGACGAAGTAAGCACCTCTGAGTCTGACCTCGTTGCCGGGGAAGAGGCGGAAATACTTTTTGACCGGCTCGATCATGAAGTCCTCCTGCTCCACGAAGATTTCCTTTGAGAACGTGGTTCTTCTCGTTCCCATTTCGGGTCTGTCCTGATTGACGGGAAGCTCGAGCTGTTCGGTCTGATCTTCGGGATAGTTATCGATGATAACCTTCAAAGGACGAAGCACCGCCATGCATCTCGGTGCATTTTTGTTCAGGTCATCTCTTACGCACGCTTCCAGCAGTCCGAAATCGACCACGCTGTAAGCCTTAGAAACGCCGACACGGTTGATAAAATCACGGATCGCCGCCGCCGGAGATGGTGATCTCCTTGTCATTCCAGGCGAGACGGCCCACCGGAGATACGACGGCCGCCGTGCCGGAGCCGAACGCCTCCTCCAGCTCGCCCTTCTCCGCCG
>JBJFHV010000320.1:0-1896 GCA_051894015.1 Acutalibacteraceae bacterium
CACGGTGGTGTGAGAGGTCGGCTACTCAACTAATGGGTAGCCTCCTACTCGATTGCTTTATTTATGATATCTGGTGCCGGCTTCAATTTGCATGGCACGGTAAATCTGCTCAAGAAGCATGACACGCGCAAGCTGATGCGGAAAGGTCATCGGACTCATCGAAAGGCGGAAATCGCTTCGTTCTTTCACGGCGCGGGAAAGCCCGTAGGAGCCGCCGATGATAAAGACAAGACTGCTGTTTCCCTGAAGCTTCAGCGAAGAGATCTTCCGGCTCAGCTCCTGCGATGAAAGCTCCCTGCCCTCGATACAAAGAGAAAAGACAAAGGCGGAGGACGGAATTTTTTCAAGAATTTTCCTGCCCTCGGTCCCGATGGCGGCTTCGATCTCGCTCTCTTTCGGGTTGTCGGAAAGAGAGACGGCGGGAAGCTGAATGATGTTGAGCTTACATAGCGTCGTCAGCCGCTTTTGATATTCCGTGACGGCTTCGGCAAGGTATTTTTCTTTCAGTTTTCCGATACAGATGACGGTTACGCTCAGCATGGTTAAAACCTCACGATGTCCTCGTAATTTTCTTTGGGATTGACGGTTAAAAGATAGTCGGAGCCGATCTTTGCGCCGGTTTCGCTGATGGCGGCAAGGCTTGTCTGATAAGCTAACTCGGGAATGTTGTTTTCCGTGCTTAAATGGCCGAGGAAAAGCCGTGTGGTTCCTCTTTCGATCAGCTGAGCGGCCGCGTCCGAACACGCTTCGTTGGAAAGATGTCCCGTGTCTGAAAGGATCCGGCGCTTCAAATAATAGGGATACATTCCGTTTTGCAGCATACCGACGTCGTGGTTCGACTCGAGCATCACCAGCTCACAGCCGACAAGATGGTTCATGATTTCGTTGGTCATGTGTCCGATATCCGTTGCAACGGCGGCTTTTCTTCCGTCAGACAGAGTGATGCAGTATCCGCAGCTTTCATAGCTGTCGTGGGGCGTTTGAAACGGTTTTACAAATAGGCCGCCGCAGTCAATCCCGTTTTCGGGAATTTCCTCATACGGAAACTTTCCGTTCAGAACTCCGGCTTCGTCCATTCCTCTCAATGTGCCGGCGGTCGCATAAACGGGGATTTTCAGCTGAGAAGCGAGCACGCGTATGCCGCGGATATGGTCAATATGTTCGTGAGTGACAAAAATTGCCCGAAGAGATGACGGGTCAATCTGACGGTCCGTAAGCGCCTGTTTGATTCTCTTTGCGCTGACGCCGGCGTCAATTAAAATCCCGTCCGAAGAAGAACCGATATAGGTACAGTTGCCTGAGCTTGAAGAAAAGAGAGAACAAAATCTTGCCAAAAAAATCAAATCCTTTGTTTTGTAAAAATCAAAACGGCTGATGCAAAATACAACAGCCGTATTATTTATTATGCGATATTAACCTGCGGCGTTTGCTTTGTCGCTGTCGCTGAACTCACGGCGGTAAATGTCGGCGCCCAAGGCCTTGAACTTTTCGACATAGTCTTCATATCCGCGGTCGATGTACTGAATGTCTTCAATTTCTGTGGTGCCTGTCGCCATAAGACCGGCAACGATCATAGCCGCACCGGCGCGAAGGTCGTTGGCTTTGACGGGTGCACCGGTCAGTTCCTTTACGCCCTGGAAAACAGCGATGGTTCCGTCCACCTGAACGTTGGCTCCCATCCGGATCAGCTGGTCAACATATTTGAAGCGGTTGTCCCAGACACCCTCCGAAACAAGGCTTGTTCCCTCGGCAACGGTAAGAAGCACGCTGATTTGCGGCTGCATATCGGTCGGGAAACCGGGATGAGGCATGGTTTTGATATTGCAGTGACGGAATTTACCGTTCGATTCGACACGAAGCGAATCGTCATATTCGGTGATTTTTGCACCCATCTCG
>JBJFHV010000321.1:0-1896 GCA_051894015.1 Acutalibacteraceae bacterium
TTCCGCAGCTGATCGCAGGGCCTATCGTTCAGTATTCGGATATTGAAGCGCAGCTGAAAAAAAGAACAATCTCCGTCCGGAAATTTGCCGGCGGCGTGCTGTTCTTTATCCGCGGTCTCGGAAAAAAAGTCCTGTTCGCCAATTTCATCGGTGCAATTTACACGGACATTACAAGCGGCGGCGTTTCTTCCCTGTCCGCTCTGACCGCATGGATCGGCATTTTCTGTTACACCATGCAGATTTATTTCGATTTCAGCGGATATTCCGACATGGCAATCGGCCTTGGAAAAATGTTCGGCTTTGATTTTATCCAGAACTTCAACTACCCCTACACCGCCTCGAGCATAACCGATTTCTGGCGCAGATGGCATATCTCATTGAGCAGCTGGTTCAGAGATTACGTCTATATTCCCCTCGGCGGAAACCGCAAGGGTACGGCAAGAACGATTTTCAATATCGGCGTTGTCTGGTGCCTGACCGGTCTTTGGCACGGAGCCGCGTGGAACTTCGTTGCGTGGGGCGCCTTTTACGGAATTCTCCTTATTCTTGAAAAATTCGTATTCAAGTCTCTGATCGAAAAAATCCCGATGCCCGTGCGCCATGTTCTGACGATGCTGATCGTTATGATCGGCTGGGTATTCTTCTCAAGCAACAGCCTCAGCGACGCCGGAAGCTATCTTCTTTGCATGACGGGCTTAGGCAAGGGAGGCTTTGCCGATTCTCAAAGCCGGTATTATCTTACGACCTCGCTTTTCCCGATGTTTATCACCGGTCTTTCGGCATTCGGCGTGTTCCGGCATTTCCCGAAGCCGACAGACAAAACAAAGAGACTGGCCGTTCAGGTCGTCGGTTACCTGATTATCTTTATTTTCTGTATCATTTACCTTGTCAGCGAGACCTATAACCCGTTTTTATATTTCAGATTTTAAAAAGGAAAAAGCATGAAAGACAATCAATTTTCAAAATCCAAAATTACCAAGCGTGTAGAAGCCCGGAAAAAGGTCACCTCGATCGGCCTCTTTTTAAGCTGTGCCTTTGTTTCGGTCATCGTGCTTGTGACACTTCTGATTCTGATTCTTCCGGACAAACAGATGTCGGAAAAAGAAAATCGTGTGCTTGCGCAAAAGCCGGTTCTCACCCTCTCCTCTATCACAAGCGGAAAGTTTATGACAGACTTTGAAAGCTATCTGACCGACCAGTTCCCGCTCAGAGATCAGATCATCTCTTTCAAGACATTGGTGGACCGTTCGGTCGGCAAAAAAGAGGAAAACGGCGTCTATATCGGAAAGGACGGCTTCCTTTTTGAACAGCAGACCGCGTACGACGAGGAGCAAGTGAAAAAAATCACTTCCGCCGTCACTGAATTCGCCGAAAACAACAAAAAGCTGAAAAAAGCTTTTATTCTCTCGCCGAATTCCTCATATGTCCTGCGTGATCTTCTTCCGACAGGGTATGAGCCGGAAAGCCAGAAGCAGCAGCTGGACAAGATCAAAAAGCTTATTGAACCCGGCGGTATTTCGTGGATCGACTGTGCAGAAGCTTTCGATTCCCGAACGGACAAAACCTCGCTTTTCTACCGTACCGACCATCATTGGACAACCAAAGCGGCCTATATTGCGTTCAAAGAACTGGCAAGCTGTTTCAAAATTTCGTTGAAAAACGCTTCCTTTAAGTTTTACAGCGTATCCGACAGCTTTCAGGGAACCTTGACTTCCTCCTCCGGCGTCGGCAATTCAACCGATGAAATCAGAATCTGCATTCCGCAGACGCCGAAAGTAAGCTATGTCGTCAATTTTGAGTCGAGCAACAAAAAGACCGCTACGCTGTTCGACAAAGACAAGCTGAATCAAAAAAATCAATATGAAGTCTTTCTCGGCGGAAACTATGATAAAGTAA
>JBJFHV010000322.1:0-8883 GCA_051894015.1 Acutalibacteraceae bacterium
TCTCTTTCGGCGGACGGTCGGAGGTCAGAACAACCTGTTTTCCGGCGTTGGTAAGGGCGTTGAAGGTATGGAAAAACTCTTCCTGTGTCGCTTCCTTTGCGGCGATGAACTGAATATCGTCGATTAAAAGAACGTCACAGCTTCTGTATTTTTCGTGAAACGCGTAGTTGCTTTGATTTCTCAGACAGTTGACAAGCTCATTTGTAAAGTACTCGCCGCTTGTATAAATGATATCGGCCGACGGATTGTTCTTTTCAATTTCGTGTTTGATGGCGGAAAGAAGATGGGTTTTTCCGAGTCCCGAATGGCCGTAAATGAAAAGCGGATTGTAGGCCTTTCCGGGATTCATGGCAACGTTCATTGCCGCCGCGTGGGCAAACCGGTTGGACGGGCCGATAATGAAGTTTTCGAATGTGTATTCGTATTTGTTCAAAGAAAGTCCGCCGGCGGTGTTTTCACTGTCAGACGAAGTTTCATTGACCGTATCCGCAGAAATGATATTCAGATTGACAGGAAAGCCCATTGTCATTTCGCAGGCTTTTAAAATAAGAGGCGTGAACTTGTCCTCGACGACCTTCTTTTTGAAATTGGCAATGGAAAGAACAATCGTGTCGTTTTCAAACTTGACAAATTCAAGAGGTCTGAGCCAGACATTAAAGGCAACCTCAGTCACCTGAGTTTTCATGTATTCCAAAATCATTTCCCAGATTTCATCAAACGAATCCATAAATACCTCCGCAAATTAGATATGAGATTTCAGACGACAGAATTCAGAATTATTTAGATAAAATAAAATATCAGAAACGAAAAATAATTTTATTTTATCAGAGTATAATTGACAAAGAAAAAACTAAAATTTTTTTACCGGATTTTTCGCCCTGAAATTTAATATTATATATTTATATATATTTAAACTTTATAGAGGGCAGAAAACCACAAGGTACACTATATATAATTGTACCACAAAAAAAGCAATCGTGCAAGTGTTTGCTGTAATCATAAAGGAATGAAAATATGAAATATGAAAAAATCGGGAATGATATGATCCTGACCGATATAAAATGCTTCAATCTTGATCTGTGTGCCGACTGCGGACAGGCTTTCCGATGGAAAAAAACAGAGGAAGGAATATGGAAAGCGGTTGTCCGAAGTACCGTCGGCGAAATTGTTCAGAAAGACGGTGTTACCGTTTTCAAAAATACGGACAAAGAGACTTTTAAAAAAATCTGGCTGCCGTATTTTGATCTTGACAGGAATTATGAAGAAATCCTTTCCTGCTTTGACGAAAAATACCTCAAAGCGGCAATAAAAGCATATACGGGCATTCGCATTCTTCGTCAGGATCCGTGGGAAGCGCTTTGTTCTTTTATCATTTCGCAGAATAACAATATTCCGAGAATAAAGGGCATCATTGAACGATTCTGCATTTCGTTCGGCGAACAGATCGGGAAAGATGCTTATACGTTCCCGTCGTTCGAAAAAACAGCTGAACTGACCGAAAATGACCTCAAACCGCTTCGTGCGGGTTTCCGTAACAAATATATCCTCGACGCCGCCAAAAAGCTTGCACGGGGCGAAATATCGCTTGATACGATAGAAACAATGCCGTTGGAACAGGCGAGAGAAGAACTGATGAAAATAAAAGGCGTCGGAAAAAAGGTTGCCGAATGTGCGCTTCTTTACGGGTTCGGCCGTGTCGAAGCCTTTCCCGTTGACGTCTGGGTAAACAGAATCATGGCTGAGCTTTATCCCGACGGACTTCCCGACTGTGTAAAAGGATATGAAGGAATTGCTCAGCAGTATCTGTTTCACTGGAGACGCAACATTGACGAAAAGGAGATTGAAAAAACAGCATGACAAAAAAACAAAGAGCACAAATATGCACAGAAAGATTAAAAAAAGAATACCCGGACGCTTTATGTTCCCTCAATGCGAACAATCCTCTTGAATTATTGATCGCCACGAGGCTGTCCGCTCAGTGTACCGACGCAAGAGTCAACCTTGTCACGCCGGCACTGTTTGAAAAATACAAAACGCTCGACGATTACTGTAATGCAGAACTTGCGGATGTAGAAAATCTCATTCGTTCGTGCGGTTTTTACCACACCAAGGCCGCAGACATCATCGGTATGGCAAAGAAAATTAAAGAGGACTTCGGCGGCGAAGTACCCGACAGCATCGAAAAGCTGACAACGCTTCCCGGTGTCGGAAGAAAAACAGCCAATCTCATTATGGGAGATATTTACAAACAGCCGGCGGTTGTTGCCGACACGCATCTGATCAGAATTACCAATCTTTTGGGTCTTACCGACAGCAAGGATCCGTACAAGGTTGAACTTCAGCTGAAAAAAATTCTTGCACCCGAAGAAAGCAACGATTTTTGCCACAGAATGGTCCTTCACGGAAGGGCGGTCTGTATAGCAAGAAGACCGCAGTGTGAGAAATGCTGTTTGCGGGATGTCTGTAAAAGTGCGTCATAAAAAAGACGTCGGACAGTTGTATGTTACTGTCCGGAGTAAAATATTTTATCTATTCAAAACAGCAGATAAACAGAAATCATTCATTTAGGGCAGCGGATCAGGCTGCCTTTTTGTTGCAGATTCAGAAGGAGGAAACCCTGTGTGGTCGCCTACAGAAATTTGACCAAATATTACTAAGTTTTAGTTTATTTTACTAATAGTTAGTTTGTACTTTTTGGAATTAGCTTCTTCTATATCTTTCCCTTTGCGCTAATGCCGCGCGGGCACATACTTTCTTTCAGACGAAAAAGAAAGTATGCAAAGAAGTTCTTTTGGTACGCGTTTTCTCAGCCGAGTTTTTTCTCGCCTTGAGGGCGGAGAAAAAACTGCGGGTCGAAAACGCTTTAGTCAGTCTGTGCTGACGGCAGTGTTCAAACGGGTCAGGCACAGCGATCCGAAACAGGAAAACACTAAGCGTTAATCGCACCTTGACAGTAACAGTCGGTCTGATCTCTTTTGTGTCTGACGTGATAACGGATAGACTGAACTTTTCAGCAAGCCTGCTTTTCGTTTGTAAATCAAAAATGCATTCTATTTAATATTTGAGTTTTCTAAATCAAAAGTAAGACAAAGTATCAGCAAATCAACTTTTAGTACTTCAAACATAGGAGAGAACAAATCACCCTCAACACAAACAGTGCGACCACACTTAGTGTTGTCCTGTTACGAAAAGCGTCTCTTTGCATACTTTCTGACGCAGCAGAAAGTATGTGCCCGTGCGGCATGAGCACAAAGGTATCAATATAGAAGCTGATAAACAGTAAAGAACGAACTTGCTGTTAGTGAGACAAACAATAATTTACCTCACACCCCATGGCTCGGGCACTCAGGTAAACCTATTCCCGAACCCTATCCTGGGATTGGTGTCGCCATGCGACCGACAAAAAAAGCTGCCGTGGTGACACAGCAGCTTCCTTTTGTTATTTTGTTTTTTATCAGCCTTGTGCATATCCTGCAACGGTGAGCATGTAAGCGCCGATCTGGCCGCCGAATTCCGGCGCACCGTCCATGATCAGCGTGCCCTTCTTGACCGCTTCGAGCATATCGTCGGTTCCGAGAAGAATACCGAGTGCGCTCGGAAGATCCTTGAAGCGCAGGGTGAAGAACGGCATCGCTCTCTTGTATTCGCCTCTGCCGGCTCTTGTTTTACCTGCTTTTACGCGGATATAGGCGGAAATCTGCGGATATCCGTTAACGGCCCACGCATAAACACGGTCGGGGCTCTTGAGCGCCCATTCATGAACGTCGGGGTGACCGTTTTTGTTCAGCTGACTGATACCGCTTGAAAGAAGATAGAAGAAGCACTTAACCATAAGTTCCTGCTCTTTGGGATCTGCGGGGGCTTCCTTTGCGGTAAGAAGAGAGGACATCTTCAAAAGAACTCTTACGAACGAAACGAGTACGCCCGCGTGTTTGATTCCTTTGATCTTCGGGATTGCGCCAAGGGAGATGTTGCCCTTGAAGAAGCTGTTTAAAGCGTCAACGCTCTTGAACTCAAGCTCAATGTGCGGATCCTTTGTCAGGCAGGTGTGAACCAGCCATTCACCGCTGTTGACAACAAAGTGCATACCGACTTTTCCCTCGGGTACCTCGTCGCAAAGCGCACTTACCTGAATGACAGCGTGTGCGTTTTCGAAGCACTTTGCAAGCGAGGGAACATCGGTGGCAATTGTCTTAACAAGAGGAAGAGCAGCGTTTAAGAAAATTTTATTTGTGAAAATTGCATCTTGTGATAACATGTTTGCTCCTTTCCGATATGAACCGGTTTTTGGTCATATCTCCTCTTGCGGTATTAGAATTCGTCGTCCCAGTTGTCGTCCTCTTCGAAGTCCTTGTGCATAACTTCACGGACAGCTTCGATGATTCCGTTGGCGTCGATGCCTACGATGGACATGATGTCCTCGTGAAGACCGATGGGAGCGAACTTATCCTGATGACCGAGCATCTTGAAGGCGCAGGCCTTACCGGATTCCACAACAACCTCGGAAACAGCGGAGCCTAAGCCGCCGACAACAGAGTGATCCTCAACGGTGATGATTCTTCTTGTGTCAAGAACAGCCTTTAAAATAGCGTCTTTGTCGATGGGCTTGATGGTGTGCATGTTGAGAACACGAACCTTAAGTCCGTCTGCGCTTTCAAGGAACTTGGCGGCTTCTCTTGCCTGGAATACGCAAGAGCCGGTTGCGATAACGGTGCAGTCGGTGCCGGGATGAACCTCAACAGCCTTGCCGACCTCGAAGCCGTAGTCTTCGTTTTCATAAAGAACACGGTCAAAGCCGCGGTTGATTCTGATGTAGTACGGACCGAAGTTTTCGTAAGCCGCTCTGATAGCGTTTGCGGTTTCGTAACCGTCTGCCGGGCAGATAACGGTAAGGTTCGGCATCGAACGGGCAACGGCAAGGTCAACGATTGCGTGGTGCGTTGAACCGGCCTGACCGAAGGAAGTACCCGAATGGGTGGCGATGATTTTTGCGTTTACGTTCTGATAGCAGATGTCGGTGTGAAGCTGGTCAGCCGCACGAAGAGAAGCGAAAACGGAGAACGTGGAAGCAAACGGAACAAGGCCTGCCTTTGCCATACCGGCGGCAACACCAAACATGTTCTGCTCAGCGATACCGACGTTGAAAACACGGTCGGGGCAAGCGTTTGTGAAGTCTGCAAGCTTGGTGGAGGTAGCAAGGTCGGCTGTAACAGCAACGATTTCCTTGTGTTCCTTAGCAAGAGCGGCAAGAGTTTTGCCGTAGATTTCGGAGGTTGACATCTCCGGAGTTTCGATAACGTTATATACAAATCCGCCTGCCATGATTATTTGCCCTCCTTTTCTGCGCGTGCAACACGGGCTGCGTAGTCCTCGTCAAGCTCTTTGTTGAACTTTTCGGCCATAGCGTCGTCGATTGCACCGTAATGCCATTTGTAGTTGCCCTCGATTGTCTTGATGCCTGCGCCCTTCTTGGTGTCGCAGATAATGCAGGTCGGCTTTTCCTTGTGCTCAAGGGCATAGTCGATGGCTTCGCAAAGCTCGTCGATGTGGTTGCCGTTGATCACGATGGTGTGGAAGCCGAAAGCTTCCCACTTGTCCTTGAGCGGTTCAAGCTTCATAACGTCCTCTGTCGGGCCGTCGATCATGCAGTGGTTACGGTCAACAAAGGTGACAACGTTGGAAAGGTTGTAGTGGTTGATCGTCATGGCAGCTTCCCAGTTGGAGCCTTCGTCAAGCTCGCCGTCACCGGTGCAGACATATGTAATATAGTCCTTGCCGAGAACCTTGGCGGCGATAGCGGTACCTGCGGCGATCGGAAGTCCGTGGCCGAGAGAACCGGTCGAAGCGTCAACGCCGACAACCTTGTTGGAGTCAAGATGGATACCCATCTTGGAGTTGGTGAGGTTGAAGGTCTTGAGCTGTTCAACATCGTTGAAACCGAGGTCGCAAAGCGTTGCGGCATAGCAGACACCTGCGTGACCTTTGGAAAGGATGAAGCGGTCTCTGTCAGCCCAGTTCGGGTCGTCAACCTTGAAGTTCATGTACTTGTGATACAGTACGGTGAGAATGTCAAGGCAGCTCATGCCGCCGCCGATGTGGGCGGAGCCTGCCCAGAGGGTGGTCTGAACGGTCAGCTTGCGAAGCTCAAGAGCTTTCTTTTCAAGAGCAAGCCATTCCTGTTTTGAAAGTGGCATAATGTTTTCCTCCATAAAATTTTATGAAATATATGTGCATCAGCACATGGTTTCCAAAGATAAATACTATATTCGGAAAGCCCTCCGGTTTCCTATGCGGACCGGAAGGTTCCGATTACCGTCAGGCTTTCCCGCAATTACGCATTACGCATTGTTAAAAGAGTTCCGGATGATTCTTTGCTACGATGCCGAAGCACTCCTCAGCAACCTCGATGGTGTGCTTGATATCCTCGTCGGAAAGCGAAGCGTTGATGAAGTGGTTGTGATGGCTCGCGATGAAGATGCCGCGGCTTACCATTTCGGCAACCCATTCCTGATGAAGAACAAGGCTGTCGTCGTTGGCAATTCTCATATAGAACAGCGCCGGTGCACCTGAAGTGACAAGGTCAAATCCGTGCTCTTTACCGGCGGCTTTGAGACCCTCGGTAAGTTTTGTGCCCTTTTCAAGGAACATCTTCGGTGTGTCAAGTTTTTTCATCTTGTTGATGCAGGCGATGCAGGCGGCGAACGGAACGGCGGAAAGCCAGTAGGAGCCCGTATAGGAAAGTCCGCTCATCGAGCTCTTGAGGAATTCCTTACCGCAGACGCAGGACATATTGTAGCCGTTGGCAAGCGCCTTGCAGAAGCAGATCAGGTCAGCCTCAAAACCGAAATAATGGTCGGAGCCGGCAAGATCAAGACGGAAGCCTGCACGGACGTCGTCGACGATCAGAACGATATCGTTAGCGGTGCAGATTTCTCTTACCTTCGGCCAGAAGCCTTCTGCCGGGAAGGAGTTATCATAGAAGTTACCGTGGTCGTACGGCTGAGCGATCAGGCAGGCAATCTGATCCTTGTTTTCGGCGATAACCTTTTCAAGTGCCGGAATGTCGTTCCACGGAATGATGATGTTGTTGGCAACGTCTTCTTCGAGAACGCCGGGATAGTCCTTCTTCATGCACCACGGGGATACGCCGTGATAGTAGCCCTTGAACATGATGACTTTCTTTCTGTGGGTGTAAGCTCTTGCGCACATAACAGCGCCCTGAGTCGCGTCGTTGCCGTTCTTCATGAAGAACGCCCAGTCAGCGGTGTTGACCGTGTCAACAAGAAGCTCTGCGCACTCAACCATTACCTTACCCGGTGTGGTGGTGCAGTTGCCGAGTTTGATCTGCTTGGCGGCGGCGGCGTCAACGTCGGGGTCGCAGTAGCCGAGAACGTTCGGGCCGTAAGCGCACATATAGTCAATGTACTTGTTGCCGTCAACGTCCCACATATAGGTGCCCTTTGCCTTTTCAGCAAAAAGCGGCCACTTGGAAACGGGGATAAACAGACCTTCGGCAGGACCGAGGTGGCCGTAAATACCTGAGGGGATTACTTTTGTTGCTCTGTTGAAGAGCTCTCTGCTTTTATCGTGATTATATACCGGGAAACTCATGGATTACACCCTCCTTTATGCTAAGTAAATGGCAACTCTGTCAAGAATACGGTTGATGTTGTCGACCATATTGATAAGACCGGACATTTCAATGGTGCCCTCGCCGATGCAGGCAACGGCGTTTACCTTGCCGTCGAACAGGTCACGGGCAAGCTTGATGGAACCGAACTCCATTTTTGCTCTGTAGGATTCGGGCTTTTGCTTGATGGCAACAAGGTGGCCGTCCTTGACACGGATTGCGGCGGAAACGCTGTTCTTGATGGCGATTTCAACGATACCGTCGGGAATCATCGAAGCGCTGAACGTACCGATGTCGTCGTTGTTTCCGATCTGAGCGATGGCAACGACGATTAAATAGAACATAAGCTTTGTGCTCGTCTCAAAGAACTTTTCGTCCTTTAAAGCCTCTTCGTCAGCCTTGAGATACTTCGTCAGGATATCGGTAAGACCGGTGAAGTTCTTGAGCAGAAAGCCGATATGAGTAAAGCCCTTTGAGGGAAACGGGGTGACCGTACCGTCAATCAGGCCGTTGAACTTTTCGCAGGAAGAGAACGGGAGAAGAACATCGCACTTTTCGGTGCCCTGTTCCATTCTGCAGCGACCGTTTTTGAAGGTCAGTGTTGCCGACGGACCGCCCTTGACGGCGATACCGACAGAAATCGGTTTTTTCACCTCGGCAAGCTTACTTGCTTCCTCGTCAAGCTCGCAAAGGTTCTCCAAGGCGCCGAGAATCCCGTAAAGGTTAATGTACGCCAGAGTTTTTGCATCTTTCATAATAAATCCTCCTTACATGAGCAACAGCCGAAAGTGAAAGGGCAGTTGTCTCCATATAGTCATCTACATTTTATCAAAAGTGGAAGAACCTGTCAATGCTTACGGAAAATAAACAGCGTTTTTTTCTCATCTGTTCAAAACTTCCGTGTCCGTCTGCGGCTGACGAAAAGAGATAATCGACAAATAGGTGAAATGTGAAATAATTATGACTGAAATTATATGTGTAGCATAAGAAAACGTGTCGGAATAACTCGTCCCGGCTCGAAACGGGACACTTAAAAATTGTAAAAAAAGCATTAAAAAGCAGCTTGAGAGATTGACGAAACGGAGTGCCGGTGATAAAATATATGATTACAAATTGATTTGAAACAGTACTGTATTTTGCTGCCTTAAGGCGGTTGTTTACTTGCAAAGAAAGGACAAGCCGAAAACTATGAAAAAATCTTACTCTCACGTTCTTTGGTTATCTTTGGTTCTGACACTTCTGTTTTCCTGCTG
>JBJFHV010000323.1:0-1879 GCA_051894015.1 Acutalibacteraceae bacterium
GATCACGGCTACGCACTCATCAAAGCCATTATCAGCAAAGTTCATTCAGTTGTCGGAGGTATTCTCGGTATGCTGAACAAGGAATGTCCTTTCTGCGGTGCGGTTCACACCGACGAAGAGAAACCGACTGAGCCGGCAATTCCCGTTGTCCCGACAACGCCTGACGTTCCGGATGCATGGGACGGCGAAAGCGAAGGCGCCGCAAAGGATTTTGTTGGGGCGCTTCAGGCAACCGCCAAGAGCGGGGCGGCCGGTGAATTTGTGATTGAATTAAGCGAAGACATCAATCTCAAGGATTATGACTGGACACCGGTTTTTGTTGATTCCGACAATCAGGTTACGGTCAACGGCAACGGTCACACCATCTACGGACTGAATGATATGCTTTTCTCCGCTACATGGGCAGGAAAGTCAAAACTGATTATCAAAGATCTTACCATTGCCTATTCGAACATTGTCCATGATCCCGATGACGCATCAAAGGACATCGGCGTCGGTGCTTTTGTCGGCTGGCCGCAGGCATCAACCGAAGTAATACTTGAAAACTGCAGCCTTGTCAATTCAAGAGTTGAAGGCGGACACTGGACAGGCGGACTTGTCGGCATTGCCGCCGGATATTCGGGAAATGACGGCCCCGTATTTGAACGGCTTGACATCATCAACTGCTCCGTTAAAGGAAGCACTGTTACAGGCAAAGGCTCATGCGGCGCTGTTATCGGTCATGCGACCGCAAGCGACTGGACGCTGGTTAACATCAGCGGCGCCGTTATCGAGAACAACACCGTTGCTTCAACCGGATTTGCTTTCACAAGAGCCGGTTCGGTAATCGGTACTGTCGGCGTTGCCGGACTTGAAAAGACCGTAAACGGTATCAGTCATACAGGCGGTACCTATATCAGTGCACTCACCGCAAGCGGCAACACGGTCACCTCAGGCGGTTCATCCGTCAACCGCATCTACGGCCGTCAGGGCAATTCAAGCGGAAAGCTTTATATTGACGGCGCAGAAGTTGCGTTTTAATTATCATTATAAGCAGACGAGAGTCGAAGCCGATTCAGGAGTATTGGAGGTCGGCTCTCGTCTGCTTAACCAAAGGGGACGACCTAATCAGGAAGTCCTCTTTTTTTCAGTTAAGCATCTGCATCATTCTTCTACCGGTGCCGACAGGAGACAATCAGGGCAGACTTCGTTAAGAAGTCTGCCCACTCTGTTTTCAGCCGACTGCATTGCAAACGAGTCGTAAAATCATGACCGCTCTTTATGGTTGTAAAGGATTTTACCGTTTGAAGCATTGATGATATAGTCATATTCATATTTGCCGCTTTCAAATTCAATCTCATAAACATAACAGCCGAAACGCTTGCTGTATTCATATTCACATTCGTAATCTTTTACGGACGAAGAAGCAACCTTACTGTGTTTGACCGCGATCGACTTTGCTTCGCTTTTGGTGATTTTTTGGTCCGGTTTGCTCGGCGTCGAGGACTTTTCGGAAGAAGCCGATCTGAGTGTAACGGATTCAAAATCACCGAAATATACCTTGCCGTCAAGCTTCAGATAGGCTCTGACTTTAAATCGATCGCCGCTTTTGGCATTTGAAACGGTGTAAGAGATGTTGCTCGTGGTGATAAGCTTTGACCACTTACCCGAAGTGTATTGATAGATCTGATAACCCTCAGCACCGCTGACTTTTTTCCATGACAGGACAGACTTTCCGTCTTTTACGGCGGTTGCTTTCAGACTCTTCACTTCGTCCGGATCGGTTGAAGTTTTTATCGTGTCGGAAAAACTGCCGTAGGTAACCTTTGAGCCGCTCTTTTTATAGGCTCTGACCTTAACATAATAGGTTGTTGCGCTTCTCAGATTCTCTGCCTCTCCC
>JBJFHV010000324.1:0-8854 GCA_051894015.1 Acutalibacteraceae bacterium
CGCCGACAAGTTTTCGAAAGAGAACGTTGTCGCCACTCTTTCCGTCACCCCCTGCTGGTGCTACGGCTCGGAAACCTTTGACATGAGCCCCGATACGATTAAAGCGGTCTGGGGCTTCAACGGAACGGAAAGACCGGGCGCGGTTTACCTTGCGGCGGTTATGGCGGCTTACGCACAAAAAGGACTTCCCGCCTTTTCCATCTACGGCAAGGACGTTCAGGACATAAACGACAGCGAAATTCCGGCTGACGTTGCCGAAAAGATTCTTCGCTTTGCCCGTTCGGCGGTTGCCGTCGGTTGGATGAAGAATAAGGCATATGTCAACCTCGGCGGTGTCGCCATGGGTATCGCCGGAAGCTACTGTAACGCCGGCATGTTCCAGAAATATTTCGGTATCCGTCCGGAGTGGGTGGACATGACCGAAATTATCAGAAGAATCACTCTTGAAATTTACGATAAGGACGAATACGAAAAGGCACTTGCCTGGATCAAAGCAAACTGCCCCGAGGGCTTCGACTGTAACAAGGGCAAGAATCTTCCCGAGATTATCACAAAATCCAAGGTTGTTCCTGCCGACAAGGACTGGGAATTTATCGCCAAGATGACGATCATCGTAAGAGATATTCTGTACGGCAACAAGAAGCTTGACGAGATGGGCTGGCACGAAGAGGCACTCGGCAAAAACGCAATCGCCGGCGGTTTCCAGGGTCAGAGAAACTGGACAGACTGGCTCCCGAACGCCGACTTCACCGAAGCGATTATGGCTTCAACCTTTGACTGGAACGGTGTGAAGGCGCCGACTCCGTTTGCAACCGAAAACGATACTTTAAACGGTGTTGCCATGATGCTCGGAACCCTTGTTTCCGGCACGGCTCCCTGCTTCCACGACGTCCGTACTTATTGGAGTCCCGAAGCTTGCGAACGCGTCACCGGCAAAAAGCCCGAGGGTGTTGCCGCAAACGGCTTTATTCACCTGATCAACTCCGGCGCAACTGCTCTTGACGGAAGCGGCGCCTGCGTCAACGAAAAAGGCGAGCACTGCATGAAGCCGTTCTGGGAAATGACCGACAGCGATATCAGCGCCTGCCTGAAGGCGACCGATTGGTGTCGTGCAAACTACGAATACTTCAGAGGCGGCGGATTCTCGAGCCACTTCAGATGTAAGGCCGAAATGCCGGTTACTATGCTTCGCGTCAATATGGTTGACGGCGTAGGCCCCGTCATTCAGCTTGCAGAGGGCTACACAGCCGACCTTCCCGACGAAATTCACTGTACGATTGACAAGCGTACCGACCCAACCTGGCCGACGACATGGTTTGTTCCGAACCTTACCGGCAAGGGCGCGTTCAAGGATGTTTACAGCGTTATGGCGAACTGGGGCGCCAACCACGGCGTTACGGTTTACGGTCACGTCGGCGCGGACATCATCACGCTCGCTTCCATGCTGCGTATTCCCGTCAATATGCATAACGTTGACGAAAGCCGTATCTTCCGTCCGCATTGCTGGGCTTCGTTCGGCACGGACGATCTTCAGGCGGCGGATTATCTTGCCTGCAAGACCTATGGCCCGATGTACGATTGATCATGTAAATTGCAAAGAAAACGGACTGCGGATTTTTTTCGCAGTCCGTTTTTATCAGCTAATATAAGCTTTTAATGCAGAAGCAAGCTGCTCAAGCTCGCTTTTTTCCGTATAAAGGACAGATAGAATACCGTTGAGGCGTTTGACTTCATTGAGGTTTGCGCTTCTTTGGGCGGCCTTAACCTTTTTCAGATATTTCTTTATCACGTTCTTTTGTGTTTCAATCGCCGATTCATATTCCGTATACAGGTGTTCATATTCCAATATTTCTACCTCCGTTCAGTTGAACACAGTTACAATGAAAGGCTTTAGCAGTTGATGTTTTCGGGCATTCCGGTCAAAGGGTCCCGGATTGTTCTTTGCTTTCCGAAAATGATGTAGTCCGATGACACCTTATAAAATGAAGCCAGCTTTTTTATTTCAAGCATGGTTGCATTTCTTCCGTTCTTTTCGATTTCGCCGAGCCTTTTTTCTCCGATTCCCGTTTTGTCTCCGACTTCCCGCCGTGTCAGAAACTGACTTTCTCTCAGCTGAAACAGGCGTTTCCCTGCTTCTGTCAGAGAAAAGCAGTCACCGGGGCATACAGTGCTTTGCTTCAAAAGTACTTTTGCCGATTTTTCGTTTTCCGTTCCGTATCGGTATTGAATTGCATATTTAAGACTCGCGTAAATAATGCCGTTGATTTTTTCAAAGCGCCGATAAACCGCCGAACGGGACATCTCGGTCATTTTTGCAATCTCCTCCTTTGAAAAGCCTTTGTACCAATGCAGATCGACAAGAAGCCGGTCCTGCTGACAAAGCTCGTTTTGGATTACCTGACGGACAAGCTCGTTCAGTTCTGCCTTTCTTTGTCTGATAATGTAATCCTCAAGCTCCTGCGCGTCCTTGGCCTGCCAGGCGGCAAAAGCCTGCTTTGCGTAATAAGCGTCACTGATATCGAAACTGTTTTCCATAATATACGTCTCCTTTCATATCGGAATCTCAATGCGTAGATTTTGAACGTCGAACAAATGTTCGAACAATTTCATTTTAGAGCAGATTTTCATCTTTGTCAAGGTAAAAAAATAAAACAAGCATTGAAAGTACAAAGATACGGATTTTGACGAACGGACAGCCTCTTTTTCGCGTATGTTTTAGCTAATGTTAAAGTAAAACAAGTACTATTGAACGGTATTAAGCAGCTTTCTGACATCAGCGGAGCGGATTTTTTGTCAATTTGGTAAAATTACTTGCTTTTTTGATCTGAATAGTATAAAATTATCTTTACGCTTAAACAGTCAGCTGTTAGAAAAAATAAGTAAAGGATGAGTTTTCAGATGGCAAAACAAGAAAAATCAGCCGCAGAGCTTTATCGTGAGGAGAGAAAGGCCCGTATTGCCAAGTCTGCGAAGAAAAATGCGAAAAAATCAATCAGCGCAGATTCCAGCGCAAAAATTGCAAAGGTCATTTCTGTCGTTTTGGTCCTTGCACTTGTCGGCGGACTTGTCGGAATGGCAGTGAATCTTTCGGGCGTTGTCGAACGCAGCAGAACCGCACTTTATGTCGGTGATGTCGAAGTTTCTCAGCCGGAGTACAGCTATTACTACAACACAGCGTATCGTCAGTGCGCACAGTATGCACAGTATGCCGCTTACGGCTACACCATGTACGATATCGGATATGATACTTCTTCAGCTCCGGACACGCAGGAGTATTCGCGCGCATTCGGCGATATTGAAGGATTCCCCGAGGATCAGACTCCGATGTGGACCGATTACTTTGATTATTCCGCAAGGCAGAGCCTTCAATATATCAAATCCTGCGTCAAGGAAGCCGAAAAGCTCGGTATTACATTAGGCGATGAAGAAATTGCTACCGTTGAGTCCACAATAGAAGAAATGGAAGCAAGCGCAAAGGAAGAGAATTACTCACTTTCCTCTTATCTTCGCGCAAGTATCGACAAGGGTATGTCCGTAGGTATTTTCAGAAAGATTCTTGAAGAAAATCAGCTGGCTCAGCTTGTTCAGGAAAAGAAGACCGAAGAACTTGAAGAGGGTTACACCGCAAAGCAGGTTGCTTCAGAATACAAGACAAATATGATCAATTATGCAACGGTAACATTCCGCTCTTATGTCATCAATGCGGAAACCGTTGAAGACGAGGAAGCCGGTACTTCTGCCGCAACAGATGAAACCATGGCTGCTGCTAAGAAGGTTGCCGACAAGCTTGCCGCTGATTCCAAGGATGAAGCCAGCTTCAAGGCCGCTGTCAGCGAAATCGAAAAGGAAAACAAAAACAAGGATTACAAGAATTTCCTTACCGATGATTCTCTTACGCTTCAAAGCGACGTCAATTACGAAACCGTTTCGCAAAGCGTAAGCGACGATGGTCTGACCGATTGGCTCTTCTCCGAAAAGACAGCGAAAAATTCGACTTATGTTCTTGAAACCGCAGAAACAGGTTACACGGTATATCTGATGGTTGATCCGGCACACAAAGCTCCGGACACCGATATTTATGACGTGAGACACATTCTGATTCAGTTCCCCGAGGAGGAAGAAGAAGCGACTGAGACGGAAGAAACGACTGAGGAAGAAACGGAAGCTTCTGAGGAAACGACAGCCGAGGGCGAGACAGCAGCCGAAACGACGGAAGCTGCCGAGACAACTACCGAAAAGACCACCGAAAAAGAGACAACCGCAGCTCCCGAAATCAAGGTTGAAACGCTTGACGTTTCGAAATACAGCGATGTTACGATTGACCTTGCCGTAAACGGTGACACCGCAACGGACAAGGAAACCTATAAGAAGGCACAGGATATTCTTAAGGAATACCTTGACGGTGACAGAACAGCCGCTTCCTTTGCGAAGCTTGCTCAGGAATACACCGATGACAGCAACGGTTCCGACGGCGGACTTTATACGGACGTACCTAAGGGACAGATGGTTTCTGAATTTGAAGATTGGTGTCTGAAAGACGGACGTAAAGAGGGCGATGTCGGTATTGTTGAAACCACATACGGCTATCACATTATGTATTTTGTAAAGCGTGACGTTAAGACTTGGGAAAAAGATGTAAGAAGTGCTCTTGCTTCAACGGACGTTAATGAATACGCCGAAGAGCTTGCCGCAGGAGACAATGTAAAGATTTCTCAGGAAAACGACAAGGCGCTTGCAGCTTCGCAGGAATTTCTTGTTAAGCTGATTAAAAACAACATCAAGAATTCCGAACAGTCGCTTGTCGGCTGAGATCAGATGACAATAAACAAGACTGACTTCAATTTTGAGGTCAGTCTTATTTTTATGCTGAAAAAAGAAAGGCGGAATGAACCGTCTTGCTTATGATCGGTTTATTGATGGTTTTTGATGCACTGAAGAACATCTCCGACTGTTTTTATTTTCATCAGTTCACTGTCTGAAAATTCAATTCCGAACTCGTCCTCAATGTCGCCTGCAATTTCGGTAAGCGCATAGGAATTCAGACCGAGATCTCTTAAAATCAAGGTATCTTCGGTGACGGTCTTGCCTTTTATTTCTGTGTAATTGCTGAGAATGATCATGAGTTTTTCAAACATGGACTGCATCTCCTTTTTTGACATTTTCGTATTTTCTTTTGATTTTCATGGTTGCGGTTTTCGGAAACTCGCTTTCCCTGATGATTACTTTTTCGATATTCTTATATGCCGGAACGGACCGGTTATACCTGTCAATGGCCTCGTGAATTGTTTTCTCCGTTTCTTTTGTACAATTTTTTTGGTCAGGAAAAATCTCAGCGGTTATTTTTCCGTCGCTTTCATAAACAACAATTTCACCGATGTATTGGTTATGGATCAGTACGTTTTCAATCTCTTCGGGGGAAACGTTTTTTCCGTTTGAAAGGATAATAAGGTTCTTTTTTCTCCCGGTCAGATAAAGAAAACCGTCTTGATCTGTCCGCCCGAGATCACCCGTTTGAAACCAACCGCCGCAAATGCTGTTGTGCTCTTCTTCGGGACTGTCAAGATAACCGGAAAAGACGTTTGAGCCTTTGACTTCCACGTTTCCGATTCCGTTTTCGTCGGCGTCGGTGATGCGGATCGCATTACAGCAAAGCGGCTGACCGACAGACAGCGGACGGCGGCTCTTTTTGCGGTTGACGCAGACAACAGGCGCGCATTCGGTGATTCCGTAGCCGTTGAAAAAGTCAATGCCGAAGTCAAAAAAGCCTTTGACGTATTCGTCATCAATCGCCGCACCTCCGCAGACAATTCCCTCAAGTTCACCGCCGAGAGAGTCAAGAATCTCTCCGAATATTTTGCGTCGGATATCAATATGAAGCTTCAAAAGAAAGCGACTTAGCCGAATCGCGCTTTTTATTTTTTGGCTTTTCCCTTCAGCTTCAGCCGTTGCCCAAATTTTCTTATTGATTGTTTCCGCCATTACGGGAACCAGCACAAGCGCCTGCGGACGAAAGAAAGCAATATCCTTCGACAGATGTCGGACACTTGAACTGATAAAAAGCTCACAGCCTTTCAGCATTGGAACGAAAATGCCTGCAACCAGTCCGAAAGTGTGGTGAGCGGGAAGAATGAGCAGACATTTCTTGTAGTTTTCTACTGCCTCGGCGGCCGCAGCGGCATCGGAAACAAGATTTTCATTGCTGAGAATCACGCCTTTGCTCTGTCCTGTCGTTCCCGAAGTAAAAACGATTGACGCTTCCGTCTCGGGCGGGAGACTGTCATCGAGGAGAAATCCGCCGCAATCGGTTTTCATGAGTGTCTGAATCCGGCAAAGCGGAAAAAGCATTGTGTCTATCGCACACGCTTCGACTTTTTCGGCGTATTCGTCCGCATAAATTACGGCCGTACAGCGGCTTCTTTTTAATAGAGAAGAAAGTTCATCTTCGGGAACTTCTTTGTCAACGGGAACGACAGTCGAACCGATGCAGACGACGGAAAAATAAGAAACAATCCATTCGTAGCTGTTCGGTCCGATCAAAGCCACTCTTTTTCGTAAAAGGCCGAGATGATAAAAGGCGCCGGAAAGCCGTCTGACATCGGAATAGAACGAATTGAAAGAAATCGTTTGTTTTTCTTCTTTATTGGCCTTGAAAGAAAACGCAGGAGCTTCGCCGAAAGTATCACGGCAAAAACGGAGCATTTCGTTGAAACTATGCAGGTTGAAAGTCTGATCTTCTGCTTCGGTTTTTCGACGCATCATAGCCCTCCATGTGTTACAAATTTCCGCATTTTGTCACATTTAATGTATCACACGGTTATTAAGAAAGCGTTAAGAATAATTGTAAAGCATCTTAATTTTATATACATAACCTACGCTTATGTTGACTATTTTTCGAATTGAACATACAGATAGCAAGAGAAAAGATGACTTATGATCATTGCGAATATTTTTCTTACTTTCGGAAAAAATATCTTCGAAGAAAAGCAAAAAAATTCGGCTTGTATTTTGCCGAAAGGAGTGTATTATGTCGATTTCAAATAAAGAGTATGACAGGATGGCCAAAAAGGCTTCTCCGAACTCACCGGTTTTATTGGATTGCATCAAGGCTTTTTTAGTCTGCGGCGCCATCTGTTGTTTTGCCGAAGGGCTGAGTCAGGCTTTTAAAAAGACAACAATGACACAGGCAGAAAGCAAAACCCTTGTGCTGACGATTCTGATTGCGATTACCGCTGTCTTGACGGGCTTCGGGGTGTTTGACAAGATTGCCAAGCACGCCGGAGCGGGTACGATGGTACCGATAACGGGGTTTGCCAACTCAATCGTTTCACCGGCGATGGAATTCAAAAGCGAGGGCTTCGTACTCGGAACCTGCGCGCAGATGTTCCATATAGCGGGACCGGTTATTGTTTTCGGCTGCGGCAGTGCATCTGTTTACGGTTTTATAATTTATCTGATTCAGCTTTTGAGGTAAGAAAAATGGCGATAAGACAGGGAAACAATACAATCGTATTAGAAACAAAACCCGAAATCATTTCGAATGCCGCCGTTGCCGGCAAAAAAGAAGGCGAAGGACCGCTTTCCAAGTATTTTGATGAAGTCTTTTTTGACGGCACGCTCGGACTCGATTCGTGGGAAAAAGCAGAAAGCAAATTATTAAAAACGGCGGCAGAGAAGGCGATTGCAAAAGCAAATTTGCGGGCTTCTCAGATTCAAGTTATTTTCTCGGGCGATCTGTTGAACCAATGCACAGGTTCAGCGTTCGGAATCAGAGGCTTAGGAATCCCTTTTGCGGGACTCTTTTCCGCCTGTTCGACCATGTCGCTGAGTCTTCTTTTAGCGTCGATGGCGATGGAGACGGGAGCTTTTGAGTACACCGCTGCAGCAACCTGCTCGCATTTTTGTTCGGCGGAAAAGCAGTTTCGACTGCCGCTTGAATACGGGGGACAGAGAACGCCGACGGCACAGTGGACGGTGACGGGGGCCGGAGCGGCGATTCTCGGGAAGCGACAACACGAATCCAATCCGTATATAGATGCCGTTCGTATTGGAAAAATTGTCGATTATGATATTACGGACGCGAATAATATGGGTGCGGCAATGGCACCTGCCGCGTGTGATACCATATGCGGCTTTTTAAAAGATACCGGCACCTCACCGTCCGACTACGATATGATTCTGACCGGAGATCTTGGCAAAGTCGGAAGTGAACTGCTGTGTCAGCTGACGGAAAAGGAACACGGAATCAATATCAGAAGCGTTCACCGCGACTGCGGACTGATGATCTTTGACCTTGACAAACAGGACGTTCACGCAGGCGGTTCGGGCTGCGGATGCAGTGCCAGTGTGCTGTGCTCCTATATCTTAAATTCGATGAGAAAAAACAAATTCAAAAAAATACTCTTTGCCGCAACCGGTGCATTGATGTCGCCTGTCTCCTCACTTCAGGGCGAAAGCATCCCGGGTATCTCCCATGCGGTAAGAATTCTGAAAGATTGAAAAGGGGGGCTTAATTTGAATGCGTTTTCGGTTTTTAAAGCAATGTTCTGTCTTTTGAGATGCGGACATTTCCTTTATACCGCTAAAAAGATTGTTTCTGTCCTGACAATAATCCTTTTTGTGTGTACGGTCGGACTTTGCCTTTTCGGCAATAAAAAATTTATGAAGCGTTTGTCGTCAAAGGTGAAGGCGGTGATGAAATGACGGTCTTTCTGGCTCTTTTAAAGGCCTTTCTGGTCGGCGGCCTGATCTGTGTAATCGGTCAGCTTCTGATTGATCTGACAAAGCTGACGCCCGGTAAAATTCTTGTGCTGTTCGTTGTTGCCGGCGTGGTGCTCGGGGCGCTCGGTCTTTATGC
>JBJFHV010000325.1:0-1875 GCA_051894015.1 Acutalibacteraceae bacterium
AAATTTGTCGTTGCGGCAAGTTTTGTCTTAACGGTATAAATTTTTGTCTGAACGGTCAATAACATGAAAAACAAGCCATTATTTTATCGGGGCAGCCGTCTGACCGCCCCGATAAAATAATGGTGTGAAAAATAATGAGAATATACTTATTGATTCTGACGAAATTTACGGGCATATCGAAGCCGGAAAAGCTTCCTCTTGAAGCAAATCATCAGCCGTATTGAGACGCCTGCGCGTTCTCTTAGTCAGTCCGGACTTCATACAGCCATTCATATTGTTAACACTGTTCACCTTTAGCTTATCACAATTCATCTTTCGCTTCAATACAACAGGAACAAACGGTTGATTTAACGGAACAAACGGGTTTCTTTACAGCAAAAAACAGCCTGTAAATTCACAGACTGCTTTCTGTTCCGGTTGGAATCGGTATTTATTCTTCTTTTAAAAGCTTCATTCTGATATCCGCCGTGAACGTATTGTGTTCCCGTTCAATTGAAATAACCCCTTCATATTTTTTGACCGTTCTTTCAATGTTTTTCAGCCCGATACCGTGATTCTTTTTGTCCTTCTTGGTCGTCCTGAGCTCCCTGTTATCGTCACCGGCCGTGGGGTTGGTTATACTTAAAATAAGATAACCGTTCACAACATTTGATTCGATTTCTATTGTCCTGTCCTTTGAAGGCAGCTTTTCACATGCCTCAACAGCATTGTCAACAAGATTGGCAAGAATCGTACAAAGATCCTCGTTCTTGATACCGGAAGACGGAATCACACCGGAAAACAGGAGCTTGATCCCGTTTTTCGCCGCTGACACCGATTTATTATTAAGAATGGCGTCCGAGACAAAATTGCCCGTCTTGATCTTATTGATGATGCCGTTGATACTGTCGTTGATCGATTCAAGATATTCCCTTGCCTCTTTGACATTTCCGCTTTCAAGAAATGCGTTGACAACGATCATATGGTTTTTATAGTCATGTCTGAACCGTCTGAGCTCTTTGTCGCCGACAACGGCTTTCTCTCCGAAATCCTTTTGAATTGCCATTTGCTGGAGAATATTGTTTTGCTGATAGGCCATATAGAAAATTTTAAATACAAGATACAAAACACATATAATAACGGCCGCCGAAGAGATCACATATAAAACATTATACCATGCCGCCGAAATGCCGAATTCCTTGTAATAACAGGTAAGTTCAAACAGCATGATAACAGCGTAGATCCACTTCGGTATTTCCGCAAAAACCTTCGGCAAAAAGTTTATCTCTGATTTTTTTGCCGTAAATTCTATCAGCACGCAGACCAAAGTGAAAATAATCGCGTTGATGATACATTCTCTGTACAGAAGATCCCCGACAAACTGAGAACACAGAGAATAGAACATATCCACAGTAAAAGTATAAAGGAATACGATAAGAATGCACTTTGAAAACTTCTTATTGTCGGTCAACAGCTGTAATGCGGCAATATAGATCACATTTGAAACAAGATCCATGATCGCCCTGTAATCATTCGTTGTGTTCATCAGATAAAACGCACCGAAAAACGCATTGAACAAAGTAAAAAAAGCAATCAGCAGCGGCTTGACTTTACCCGGTCTGATCTGATTTAAAAAAATATAGCGCATAACATAAAGCAGACTGATTACAGCCGCTGCATCTTTCACTGTATATGCAATTGCCGTAACCGTGCTTATCATGCGCTCACATCCTTATTTTGCAAAATATTTCAGATAATTTGTATATCTTTTATGAAACTCCGAGACATTCCGCCGGCTGATCTCAGCTCTTTCCCCGTTAACAAAAACAATGATATTCCCCTGAACCTCGTCGATATACTTCATATTGACAAGATAGCATCTGTGCGTCCGGAAGA
>JBJFHV010000326.1:0-1874 GCA_051894015.1 Acutalibacteraceae bacterium
AAACGCAGAAGTCTGAACAAACGATAACAAACCGCCGGAACACCCCGGCGGCTTTGACAATTTCATCCGTTCTTCGTCATTTATTTATATAGAAAAATACTTCGGCACTCCGCCGTCTGCCAATGATTCATCCGCCAGATAAGCCGCTAAATGTCCTGCTACGGAATCAAAAACCGACGTGCAGGCAAGACTCGGCTTGTCGCCCCGGACAAACCGGACAAAATCCATGGCAAGCTTTTCGTCACCGCCGCCGTAAGCTCCGACCATGTCTCCGCCGACGTTCAAGTCCACTTCTTCCGTCTGAAACTCACCGTTAACGGCATCCGGTGAGGGGTCTATGAGTGAAACCGTGAATTTTGATTTTTCAAAATTGCCGTATATTTCTCCTTTTGTGCCGATAATATGGATCATTCTTGCCGGTTGGCTGGTGCCTCCTATCATATTATGCGTTCCTGTGGCTCCGTTCGCAAACTCGATCATCACCGACTGCCTGTCCACGACATCGTTATCGCATTGATAAATACACCTTGCATACGGCGAATCCGACTTCATCAAACGGATTTTGTCTTCGATAGTCGGGTTCTCCTTTCCCTCAAGCTCGGACCAGACATAAAACGTCCATCGGTCGGGATGATCAATATACAATCGCTTGGTCGAATATACGCATGTGTCCACGAAAGGACAGTCCACCATACATTTTGTTCCGGCACCCTTCGGTGCGTTTTCTTTTCTGAACTGATGCCGGCCGCCGAAGGAAGAAATTCTGACAGGCTTCGTCTCACTCATCAGCCACATAATCAGGTCTAAATCATGACAGCATTTTTGCAGCAGCATGGAGGTTTTACACCTTGACGAATTTGCCCACTTTCCCCGTACAAACGAAGTGGACATATGATGATAGGAGACGTGCTCCGTTGTCTGAATGTTGACGATTTGACCGATGTCTCCCCGTGAAATTCTCTGCTTGATTGCGTAATAGAACGGGGCATATCTCAAGACATGACAGATCATCACTTTCGATTGGTTCTTCTTTGCACAGTCAACAAGCCGAAGCATTTCCTGCTTATTGACGGCAAACGGCTTTTCCAAAAGCATATCATATCCGAGGTTCAGAAGCGGAACGGCCGTTTCAACATGCTGTTCGTCCATGGTTCCGTTAATGACAGCGTCCGCAAGCTTTTCATGCCGGCTCAATTCGTCGGCATCTTCAAAACACATATCATCGCCGAAATGAAACAGCTTTTTGCAAAGCTCTCTTCTGTTTGGATCAGGGTCTGCCACGCCGACAATTTTCAGAAGCTCCGGATTTGTTATGGCTAAATTGCTGTAAATCATCGCCCTGTGCCCGGCACCAACGATGATGGCTTTGATTGGTAACTCTTTCATCCTTTTTCCCTCACATATTTTTTCTTTTCACGACGCCGATGCCTAAGCCCAGGCTGTTTCCGTTTGCAATATACGCTTTTGCCGCCCGTTGTAACGAGGTCGTTTCGGGGAAGTTTTCAAGACTTTCCGGCTTATCCGGAAAAATCCTGCTCATTGCCTGACTGTCGTCATTTACCGAATAAACAGAGTCAAACAATGACTGAAATCGGATAATGTTAGAGTCCGGCTTCATAAAGTCCCTGTTTTTTTCGTACAGCAGCCAGCTTTCACAAAAGTAATACCGGAATGCATACGCCGGGAAGATTGTTTCGAAAAACCGGTCGGCCTTTTCAAGGGAGTCCCGGCAAGCCTCAAACACAAGCTTTTCTCCCTGCGGGATATGGATATAGATCACATTTTCATTCATCTCGACAGGCAGGACGTCAAAATTTAACGAAGCATTATGGATTGTATAAAACTGATACTGAAGTCTGCCGAGTCTGAACAAA
>JBJFHV010000327.1:0-8843 GCA_051894015.1 Acutalibacteraceae bacterium
AGATTAAAAACTTACGCTAAAGGAGTGATTTCAAATGGCAGGTACCAGAAAGCTCGGCAGAGCCAGCGACCACCGCAAGGCAATGCTCAGAGGTATGGTTACTTATCTCTTGGAGAATGGCAAAATTGAAACCACCGTTACCAGGGCTAAGGAAGTCCGCTGCATGGCTGAGAAGATGATCACCCTCGGCAAAGAGGATTCTCTTCACAACAGACGTCAGGCTCTTGCTTACATCACAAAGCAGGATGTCGTCAAGAAGCTCTTCAGCGAGATCGGCCCGAAATATAAGGAAGTAAACGGCGGTTACTGCCGTATTATCAAGACAGGTCCCCGTCGCGGCGACGCAGCCGAGATGTGCATCATCGAGCTTGTCTGATAGTACAAGATAAAAAAGAAAGAGTCGCTTCGGCGGCTCTTTTTTGGATTTTGGATGTTGGATTTTGGACGTTGGACGGAGGAACTTGGCAATTTACTGTATATAGTATAAGGCTTTCCGACTGCTAAATCAGAAGAACAAATTCACATCAGGTATTTGTTAATTGCGGTTTTTGTTGACTTAATAATGTCATGGATCATTAAAATCTGCTGTGGTGTACAGCCCTCAAGCATTTTTACAATATCAACAATTTCGGCAGTTCGATTTGTTATCGGTTTATCGTAAATAAGATCATCTGTTCTGACTTGAAGTTTTTCTGCAAGTGCAACAAGGACAGGCAAACTGAGCTTTGTATTGCCTGTTTCGATATGACTCATGTGGGTAACGGAAATGCCGATTTTTTCGGCTAATTCTTCCTGCGAAAAGCCGTTTGCTTTTCGGAATTTGCGTATTCGCTGACCGATTTCGAAATAATTCATAAAAAAACCGCCTTTATAAGTCAATAACACTTGAATTATATAGGCAAATGTGCTAAGATTGAATAAACTGAAAGGGCGAAATTTTGCCTATATAGTTTATATTATTGAAAAAGGACGGAGTTTTATGAAAAAAACGGCAAAAAAATTGAAACGTGTGTTGGCAAGTATGATGGCGGTGATAATGGTGCTGTGTGCTGTGCCGATGAGTGGGGATATGTTTACGGTAGGAGCGGAAAGCGTACAATTGTCAGCCGGCGATTGCTATTATCTTGGCTACTACCCACAGTCGAAAATTACAGACGAAACAACAATAGAAGCATTGAATCAAATCTCTTGTGAATGGAAATCATGCAATTATTATAATTCGACAGGCGTTCGAAGCGATTATATGAAGTATAAAGACGTTCAATATGGGTCAAACAAATATAGGGCTATTACATTTACCGAATTTCGTCCCAAATCTAATCAGTCAACGAACGGATATAAATTAAATGAAGTGTATTGGTTCCTGTATGAACCTCTTAAATGGAAGCTTTTAAATTCACAAACCGGACTATCAGTTTGCGAATATGTTATTGATTCACATAATTACAATCATACCAGCCAAACCGTTAACGGATACTATGGCAATAATTATGAAAAGTCGGATATCAGAAATTGGTTATTGAATAGTTTTTATCAGACTGCAATAATGGACAATGCTGATAAATACATCCTTGAAAAAAGCATCGATAACTCGGCTTATAATTCTAGGTATTCTGCGGCATCAACAAGTGATAAGGTATTTTTGCTATCAAAATGGGAGGCTGATAGTATCGGTTCTGCAAATAGAAAAGCAAAAATTACAGATTATTCTAAATCTAAAGGTGTATGGGTTAATGAAGATGGATGTGCTCAAAATTGGCTGTTAAGAACAGCGGCTGATAATTATTATAGTATTTATTATACACAGAAAAAATGGGGAGATTATATTACATACTATAATTGGTATGATGTTGAAATTGATGTTAATTCAATGGGTGTTCGCCCGGCGATATATCTTGATGTTGAGAAATACAATGACTGCAAATGGGAGCCGAAAATCTTCCCTGATGGGTATGATTTTAATACAGACAGATGGTCTTTTCAAAATCAATCAACTGAAATTCAAAAGTCGAAATATTATATCTTGTTTGGCGTAATAAACGGTAACAGAATATATAATCAGTATCACGATGACGGAACAAATGGTCAATGCTATGGAATGGCAAGCACTACTTCGTCAATAAATTCACATAACAATTTACTGAATTCTTTTGGACATCAAAGATTCGTTGATGTGAGTTTAAATGATTACAGCGACATGATAGGAATGACAGCAGCCGATTTTATACAATATGGGCAACTTGCCCAGTATGACATTGAGCATTATAACAATCTTGATCAATTGTATGAACTGGTCAAGGAGTATATAAACGGAAAATCAGTTCCGATTGTTGTAGACATACACGGTCCGTATAACGGGGGAACAGCGGGACATGCGCTTTATGTTGTTGGAATTAAGGAAGATACCGACAGCAAATGTGTTTTATGGGTTGATGATTCGAATTATCGGGGACTTGGAAATGGATTGCCATTGCAGTTAAAAGAACTAACTTTGTTAAAAAGTGATGGTAAAATAAGCGGCTGGCGTTATCACATGTGGGATGGTCTTGATTGGGGAGAAGACAGTAATAAGAATATAAATTACTCTTGTCCTGCCGAATTAATGTATCAGATAGGGCTTGCTTATAAAGATAAATGGGGATTTTTGACAAGAAGCACCGCAGAAAATAGTTATGGCATTTTAGCTAATGATAAGAATCTTCTTGTAATTGATTCTACTTCACTTACCGTTAGCTGTGGCGATAAATTTATAAATGTAGAGAACAATATTGCCGAAGAAAATGACTTGATGTATGAATTAAACGATATAAATAACCCGGAAGCTTTTGAGGGATTCTATTGGATAAAGAGTAAAGATAGTGTTACATTCAGTAATATAAATGATGATTCAACTATCAGCCTTTCTGACGCTGATTCCGGAATTGAAGTATCTGTTCCTAAAGGTGCAACCCTTAAAGCTGAAGTGTCAGAAGATAATAATGATAATGCTGAAATTTCAATTAAAAAAGATGATACTGTAACGATTGATTTTCAAAATGCGGATAGCGCAGATAACCTTTTGTCGCTAACCGTCTCCGGCACAGCTAGTGCAGATACCATAACCGCAACCCAAACCGAAACAGGCCTTATTGTAACGGGCATTTCCGATGGTACGGTAACGCTCTCTAAAGACGACGAAGTGATTGAAACGCAGACTATCACAAATTCTGTAAGTGATGTTGAAATTACTTATGATAAAACCGGCGAAAGCGAAGATATAAGTCTTGACTATGAGCACAACCACACCGACGAAGACGCAAACGGTAAATGTGACGTATGCGGCGAAACCCTCGACGCCGTGAAGAACTGCACTCACCTGTGCCACAAAACGGGCTTCCTCGGCTTCATCTGGAAGATTATCAACTTCTTCAATAAGCTTTTCGGAATCAATAAGACCTGCTCGTGCGGCATGAGACACTATTGATTTTTAAGCGAATACATAACAACAGCACCCCGAAAAAAAGGGTGCTGTTGACTTTTATATAGCGAAAAATACTCCCGCGACCTGCTCGGGCTGTCAGGCAAAAATCAGGTACTGCCTGACCCGGGATTGGAGTTGCACACGACCGCAATCCGCCCTGCCGTCAGATAAATTTTTTCCGGAACTACCCGACTGATCGTCACTTATAATCTACCGGCTTCCTGATACAAACAAGCCGCTTCTGCGGGAAACATCTTCCCTCCGGTATAAAGCCAGCCCGCGACCACTTCTAACATCTAATCTCTAACATCTAACATCTGTTCCGCCACGCGACTTATCATACGCCGCTTTCATCTGCGCTTCAAACTTCTCCCTTCCGACCCGGTCAATCACCTTGTAAAGCCGCTCTTTCGGGTTGGCGTTTTCCTCGAAAAACCGGAGTGCCGCGTCTGCCGCGGCAAAAAGCGTCTTGTCGTCATGGATGATCGGAAGAATGTGCTCGCCTTTTTGGATGCTGTTGCCGAACGTTCCGCCGAACGAAACCAGGTAGCCGTTTGTGCCCTTGATCGCGTCCGTCGGGCAGATTCTCGCGCACGCACCGCAGCTTTTGCACTTGTCTTGGTCGATCACGATTTTGTCGTCAATAAGCTGAATCGACCCGACACGGCACACTCTTGTACACGCGCCGCACCGGATGCATTTTTCGTCAATCCATTCGACGCTCATCACGCCTTTTACGCCGAAGTCGTTCTCCTCGGCTTTCAGACAGTTGTTCGGACAGCCGGTCAGCCCGAATTTGAACTTGTGCGGCAGGGGCTTTTTAAAGTAGCGCCTGTCAAATTCCTTGGCGACTTTCGGCACATTAAAACAGCCGAACGGACAGCATTCGCCGCCCTGACAGCCGGTGACACAGCGAACCCGCGCTCCGCTCGACCCAAGCTCCAGCCCGTACTTTTCAAGCTCGGTCATAATCTGCTCGACGTTGTCATATTCGATGAACGGAATCTCAATGCCCTGACGTGAGGTCAGATGAAGATACCCCCTGCCGTATTGTTCGGCGATTGCGGCGGCGGCTCTGACCTGGTCGGTCGTGACCGTTCCCCCGACCGTGTGAAGCCGCATAGAATAGTGGTTTTTCTGAATCTGCGGCATAAAGCCCATGGCTTTCAGCTTTGCTTTGTTTACAGCCATCCTGACCCTCCAAAGGCTTCAGACCGCAGCAGATGGTGTGATCTGACAGCCGGAATTTACGGAGCCTCGTTCTCTTTTTTGTATTGAGAAAGCTCCGTCAGATACTTGGTACCGTCAAGAATAAACTTTTCGGTGTCAAATTCAGTATTGCCGATTGCGGACTGAATTATAATCCCGTCGGACAAAAGAAGAATTAACCAGGTTAAAAAGTCCGGGTCAATGTTTGTTCTTTCGGCTATTTTTTCGCTGATCAGCTTCTGGAATTCGTCATAACGCTTCGAAAGCTTCCGTTTCAGTTCAGCGTCGCCCAACTGCGCTTCGCTGTAAAGCTGCATACGGAACGAAGCCGCCGCAACGTTGCGCTCGACAACGTACTTGACAAGGCGGTGAATTGAGGTGTCCTTTTCCTTGTTCTCCGTCCAACTGATCAGGTCATTCCACTGTTCACTTAAATAGCGGTCGGTCAGGTCGAAGAAGATTTCGCCCTTGGTTTTGTAATGATAGTATAATGTGCCCTTGGAAATGCCCGCCGTTTTTGCGACCTCGGCAAGCGAAATTTCGTTGAAGCTTTTCGTCTCGAGCAGCTTTAAAAGAGCGTCGAGGACCATTTCTTTGATGTTTTCTTTTCTCGGTGCCGCCATGGTCTACTCCTAAACATAAATGATTCTCTTATTTTATCATGAATCCGGATTTCTGTCTACTGTTTTCGGGCAGTTAAAAACATGATAAAAAAACGGAAAATTATGAAAAATTTTTATATCTATTGACAAAAGACGGCTGACGGAGTATCATTTGTATATAGAGTCGGTCACTTAGCCGACTCGATGTTTGCGGTGCGAAAGGAGAAAAGTCGCATGAATCTGAAAAAAGTCAACCGGAAGCTCGAAAAGCGTTTCGGTTCCGCCGTAAAGGCAAGCTTTCATGACGGTATGATCACCGTCTCGGGACATCTTCCGAAGTGGAGCGATGTGGTGGAAGCCTGCTCGTCGGCGGCAACAAAGTACAGTAAAGTCCACGTCGTTAATGACATTGTCTGCGACGAGGTCAAAGAACAACCCATGAGAATGCCGAAAATCACCGATAAGTCCCTTGACGGACAAAAGCCTGATGTGCTGATTATCGGCGGCGGTATTTCCGGCGTTTCGATTGCAAGAGAATTGTCAAAATGGAAGATCGACATTCTGCTTGTTGAAAAGGAAGCCGACCTTGCGCTTCAGGCTTCGGGACGAAACGACGGCGAGGTACACCCGGGCGTTGACCTGTCGAAAGGCTCAATGAAGCACTATTATATCCGCAAGGGCAACGAGATGTACGACGAGGTCTGCCGTGAGCTTGACGTTCCTTTCAAGCGTGTCGGTCAGTATGTCTGCTTCGATAAGACATGGCTCAAGCCTGCGATTGCTCTTTACTGCCTTTGGAGAAGAAAGCACGACGGCATCAGCGATACCGAGCTGATTTCGGGTGAGGAGCTTCACCGCCGTGAGCCGAAGCTCGGCGAAAACTTCAAGTTTGCCATTTCCAACCCGTCCTCGGGCTGTGTATGTCCGTACGGACTGACGATCGCCTACGCTGAAAACGCCGTCATGAACGGTGCGAGAGTGGCACTCAATACAGCGGTTACCGGTATGCAGGTCGAAAACGGAAAAATCGTCAGCGTCAGCACGAACCGGGGTACCATTTACCCGAAAATTATCATTAACGCCGCCGGTGTATTAGCCGAAGATATCGCAAAAATGGCGGACGACCGCTTTTTCTCGATTCACCCGAGACGCGGCACAAACTCCATTCTTGACAAAAAAGCCGGTGCGTTCATGCACTCGATTGCCTCGGTTGTCGGCCTGAACTTCGGCAAGAACCATTCCAAGGGCGGCGGTATTCTTCATACGGTGCACGATAACCTGTTATTAGGCCCCGACGCCGTGGAAACCTACGAAAAGGAAAACACCGAAACGAGAAAAGAGAGCATTCAGACGGTTTTCACCAAGCAGAAAAAGACCATGCCCACCGTTTCCGAGCGTGACATTATCACATACTTTACCGGTGTGCGTGCGCCGACGTTCGAAGAGGATTTCATTATTGAAAAGGGCAGAAAGACCGAAAACATTATCCATTGTGCCGGTATTCAGTCTCCGGGACTGACAACGGCTCCTGCCGTGGCGCTTGACATTGAAAAAATGACGGTTGAAATGCTCAGGAAAAACGGCTCTGTCGAAAGAAACTCCGAGTACAACCCGATCCGTCACGGTGTGCCCGTGCTTCGCGAAATGAGCGACGAGGAAAGAAACAAGCTGATTCAGGAAAACCCCGATTACGGCGTGATCATCTGCCGCTGTGAGGAAATCAGCAAGGGCGAAATTCTTGACGCACTCAAGTCTCCGATCTGCGTGCCGACGGTGGACGGAATCAAAAAGAGAATCCGACCCGGCATGGGACGCTGTCAGGGCGGCTTCTGTTCGCCGCTTGTCACAAAGATAATTGCCGAGTATCTCGGCGTGCCGATCTCCGAGGTCAGAAAGTCCTCGGAGGATTCGGTGATCACGTTCGGTAAAACAAAGTAAAGGCGGTGGCAGAGATGAAAAAGAATTATGATGTGATTGTAATCGGCGGAGGCCCTGCCGGACTTGCCGCCGCAATCAGAGCGCATGACACCGGGAAAGCTGTTCTGCTTGTAGAAAGGGAAAACAGACTTGGTGGTATTTTAAAACAGTGTATTCATGACGGCTTCGGACTTGTCCGCTTTAAAGAAAAGCTTTCAGGTCCCGAATACGCCGAACGGTTCATGGACGAATTTTTTGAAAAGAAAATCGACTATTCGGTTCTGACTTTTGTGACAAGAATCGAAAAAAAGGAAAACGGCTTTGACGTGACGCTTGTCAGCCGTGACGGTGTGACGACGGTCGGCGCAAACAGCCTTGTTTTTGCAACCGGCTGCCGGGAAAGAACGGCAAAGCAGGTTTCAATTCACGGAACCCGTCCTGCCGGTGTATTTACCGCCGGTACGGCTCAGCATTTTACGAATCTTTTAGGTGAGCTGCCGACGAAAAAATGCGTGATCTTAGGCAGCGGCGACATCGGGCTGATTATGGCGCGCCGTCTGACGCTTGAGGGTGCTGAGGTTGTCGGTGTTTATGAAGCGAAGCCCACGCCGTCGGGATTGACGAGAAATATTCATCAGTGCTTACATGACTATGATATTCCGTTGTATCTTTCCCATACCGTTACCCGTGTTTTCGGTGCGGACAGACTGACGGCGGTCGAAATCTCCAAGGTTGACGACAAGATGAACCCGATTGCCGGCACGGAGCAGATTGTGGAATGTGATGCGCTCATTCTTTCGGTCGGACTGATTCCCGAAAACGAGCTTGCGGAGGGCTTGGGCGTTATAATCGACCCGAGAACGAAAGGCCCTGCGGTCAACGGTCAGCTGATGACCTCGGTGGACGGCGTGTTCTCGTGCGGAAACGCACTTCACGTCAACGACCTTGTAGACTACGTTTCCGAAAGCGGCGAAACCGCAGGCGAAAATGCCGCTCTTTACGAGAAAAAGGAAAGACGGGAAATCAACCTTACCGCTTCGGGTGAATTCCTTTACGTTGTTCCGCAGAAGCTTGACCTGAACCGGGACAACAGCAAAACGACTGTCTATTTCCGAAGCCGTGAGATTCTTGACAAATGCGTATTTAAAATCAAGAAAGACGGTCAGGAGGCTTTCTCAAAAAAATATCCGTTCCTGCGTCCGCCCGAAATGGAAAAACTTGTCATCGACTTTGATTCTTTTAAGCTGAATGAAAGAAGCGAACTTACACTTGAAATCGAGGTGAACGCCAAATGAAAGAGCTTGTTTGTATCGTTTGCCCGAGAGGCTGTACGATGACCTTGGAGGGCGAGGGGAAGGACGTTAAAGTCAGCGGAAACTCCTGCAAAAGAGGAGCTGAGTTTGCTGTCAGTGAAATGACCGAACCGAAACGGACGATCTGCACAACGGTCAGAACCGCTTTTCCCGACGTTCCCGTTCTGCCCGTCAGAGTGTCGAAAGAAATCCCGAAGGACAGAATCTTTGACGTGATGGCGGAAATCAACAAGGTGACCGTCAAGAAAAAGGTCAAAAGAGGAGCGGTTATTATCAAGGACGTTCTGGGTCTCGGTGCGGACATCATCGCAACGAGCGGCGTACTTGACGAGTAATACGAAA